>JAOZKQ010000592.1 GCA_029935275.1 Bacteroidales bacterium
GCCTGGCCAGTGATGGTGCAAGCAGAATCCTTAACATCAAACCGGAATCTATCCACCAACGGGTTCCGTTTTATACCGGTTCAGAAAATTTAGTTAAAAAGGTGGAAGAGTTTATAGACAAGTACTAAATAGCAATGAAATATTCCCTGCTAATGCAACTTTTGTATATTTGCGCATGATTCCGGCGAAAAAGTTTGCAAAACAGTTTAAGCATCCAAACCTTAATTTATTAGACAAGCTTGTAAAAGAAGGAGAACAGAGAATTTTTCTTAAAGGCCTGGCTGGTTCATCTGCAGCAGTTTACTGTGCCGGCTTTCAGCCCCTTTCAAAGCAAGCCCAACTAATCATTTTAAATGATAAGGAAGAAGCAGCTTATTTTTATAATGACCTGAAAAATATTTCCGGAGATAAGTGGATCTATTTTTTCCCGGCTTCTTATAAAAGATCCATTAAATATCAACAACCCGATTCCTCTAATATTGTTTTACGAACCGAAGTCCTCAATCTCCTGGCAGGAAAAGGTAAGAAATTCCTTATCGTTACTTATCCTGAAGCATTAATTGAAAAAGTAATATCACGTAAAGAGCTTAAAGCTAATACACTGCAGCTGTCAGAAGAAGAAAATATTTCCATGCCTTTTCTGGAAGAAGTATTGGAAGAATACAATTTTGAAAGAGTTGATTTTGTCTATGAGCCGGGACAGTATTCTATCAGGGGAAGTATTGTGGATGTATTTTCCTTTTCCAATGACCACCCTTACCGTATTGATTTTTTTGGTGATGATGTTGAGTCCATCCGTACTTTTGATGTCGAGACACAGTTATCTCTGGAAGCAATCAAAAAAATATCTATTCTTCCTAACATAAAAGATTTAACGGGGGAGAAACAATCATGTTCATTTCTAAAGTTATTAGATTCTTCTTTCCTTATCTGGGTAAAAGATATTGACTTCATAACATATCAGATAAATGAACTATACGAGCAAACAAATTTCAGGAATGATGAGGAAGGGGAAACAATAGGTTCTGATACCCTGTCAAAAGACACCTGGATAGTTAAGGGAGACCTGATAAAAAAGGATATATGCAACTTTACCACGCTGGAATTTGGTAAGACCGGCTTTGAAAAAGAAGTAAGTATTGTTGAATTTCATACTTCCCCACAACCTGTGTTCAATAAAAATTTCGATCTCCTTTCTGAGGATCTGCATAAAAACAAATCCCTAAGCTATAAAAATTATCTGCTTACGGAAAATGAAAAACAGACTGAACGTCTGCAAAGCATATTTTTGGACAACAAAGATGAAGTTGAATTTTCCCCGGTAAAGATTACACTGCATGAAGGTTTCATCGACCATGACCTAAAGCTCTGTTGCTATACGGACCACCAAATCTTTGAACGCTATCATAAATTTCAGCTTAAAACTAATTTCTCAAAAAAAGAAGCCATCTCACTAAAAGAGTTAACAGGCTTACACCCGGGTGATTATGTGGTTCATATTGATCATGGCATAGGCCGTTTTGGTGGGCTTGAGAAAATTGAAGTAAATGGTAAAATGCAGGAAACCATTAAATTGGTGTATAAAGATAATGATACGGTTTATTTAAGTATCCATGCACTTCACCGTATTTCAAAATACAAAGGAAAAGAAGCAGTACCACCAAAAATACACAAATTAGGATCAGTAGCATGGAAAAATTTAAAGCAAAAAGCCAAAAAGCAAGTTAAAGACATTGCCAGGGACCTGATCAAACTCTATGCAAAACGAAAATCAGAAAAAGGTTTCAGCTTTACCC
>JAOZKQ010000593.1 GCA_029935275.1 Bacteroidales bacterium
GGGCATCTTTTAATGGTACTGCCACATGGCCAATAAAACGTCTTGTTGACCAGGGCTTTAGTGCATATTCATCCATGGCGGTCGATAAAGATGGTACTATCTACCTGCTCTACGAAGGTGGAGAGAACAAATTGTATGATGAGACAAGTGTAGCAGTTTTTAATCTTAAGTGGTTACTAATGGGAGAGGGATACTAAACTCAAATTAGCTTTTTATTTTGATTAGTAATAATATCGAAAAATAATCCATGAAGAAAATGCTGAGATATAAGCCCAATTTTCGCACTTCAAAAAGATTTATTTTTATTTTTTTCATTTTGTTGTAAGTAGTTTTCTCTTTTCAGTTGTCTTATTAATATCTTACTCATAGATTCTATGATGGAAACAATTAGTTTTGACGAAAATATTATTGTAAAATTCTTGCAGGATACTGCTTCTGAAGAAGAAGCCCGTCTTTTGGATGCATGGATTCATCAGGATGCAGAAAACCGAAAGGCATTTGAGTCCTATCGCATGATATGGAGTACTTCGGAACTTGTTAAGGGGGATATTGTCACTAATCTCAATTCGAAAATTGAAAAGTTTAAATCCAGACTTGATTTAAGAAATGATAAATCCGGAGAAAATAAAAACAGAAATATAAAGGTTTTTAAATCTTTACTCAGGTATGCAGCTATTGTAATTGTAAGTGTCGGCTTATCCTGGCTGGTTTTTAGTTATCCTGAAAAACCCAAAAATGTGGAGCTGGCATATAATGAGGTTATCACTCCAATGGGTTCAAGGACACACATAATTTTGCCTGATGGCTCTGATGTATGGTTAAATGCAGATAGCTATTTGAAGTACCCGGTTAATTTTATGGGAGATCTAAGGGAAGTGGAACTGCAGGGCGAGGGGTATTTTATAGTTAAGAAATATGAGGGCAGCCAATTTATTGTAAATACATCCGATATTAAAGTAAAAGTACTTGGAACTACCTTTAATATTAAAACATACCCTGAAGAAGGAACGGTTGAAACAACCCTGGTGGAGGGGAAAATTGAATTACAAAGAACCAAAGCGGGTAAAAAAGGCAAAGTAATCAGCATGAAGTCAGAACAAAGGGTAACTTATATTAAAGATGAAGGGAAAGTGGTTCTTTCTGAGATAAAGGAAATGAATGCTTCTATTGGCCGGGCAGTAGTAGTTCCCGGAAATATTTTTATTGCGGATAGCGTAAAAACCGAAGTTTATACAGCATGGAAAGATGGCAGGCTGATCATTGAAAATGAACCATTGGAAGAACTCGCTATTAAGCTGGAAAGAAGGTTCGATGTAAAAATTGAGTTTGGGAATGATAAGACACGGGAATTGAAATTTACCGGCATTTTGGAAAATGAAACCCTGGAGCAGGTGTTGTATGCCATGGAATTATCATCTCCCATAAAGTATAAAATTGATAAAAAAACTGTTTATCTGGAATCAATTAATTAATAAGTCAGACGAATGAGAATAAGCCTAATTTTAATCGTATTATTGGTTATTACACCTTTTCATCTTTTTGCTCAAAAGGATTCTACAGTTACAATTCGTAAAGAAAATGTAAGCCTGAAGGAGATTCTGGATGAGATCCAAAAGGAAAGTGATTTCCGGTTTTTTTATAACTCCGCTCTTCCCTCATTAAATAAAAAGGTTTCTGTAAAGGTAAGGAAGGCAAATGTTACTGAGGTGCTTGATTCCGTACTTTTAGAAACTGATTTGTTATATAAAGTGCTTGAAAATAACCTTGTTGTTATTGCATCAAAAGAAGGTTTTGA
>JAOZKQ010000594.1 GCA_029935275.1 Bacteroidales bacterium
CTTTTATCCTAATGATAGTATGACTTATTGTAAATTAATTCAATAGTATTTTTTGCTTTTATTATTAGCCTTTAGTTCAGCGAAGCCAATAATGCAGGCTAGAAAGGGGGTAGCTTTAGTTCTTTCAGGATTTCAATGATGGAAAGATAAGTGTTTCCCAGAATATTTGGTACATCCTGCTGGTCAAACCAGATAGCTTCTGTAATATCTTCTTCCGTTTGTGGCCTGGGTTCTTCCATGGAGTCAGTTTCCATTTTAAACCACTGCGTCTTTTTTAGTACAGGAATCTTGTTGTCAAAATAGATGTGGTATGTATCAATAAGTTTAGAAGTAATATTTAAATTTGATATTCCTGTCTCTTCCTGGACTTCTCTTATAGCACCTTCTCTTGCTAACTCCCCTGTCTCAAGTTTCCCTTTTGGTAAATCCCACTTATTATTACGTTTAATAAACAGCACCTTGCCTTCTTTGTTAAATACTACTCCTCCACTTGCTTCAACATAATTAAAAACTTTTTTAAATTCATTAAATAAATGTTGAAGATCCGGATGAAATATGTAAAGTTTTTTAATCTTTGTAATGACAGAATATAATTTTAGCAGATCAGCTAATTCATTGATATCATAGAATTTATAGAACAACCCATAATTATTAAAAAAATTAGTGGTGAAATCTCGGGTAAGATAAATTATTCTGTCTTGATAAAAAACTTTATACATTTGCAATATGAAAGAAAATGGAACTTTAGTCGCAGATTTACTGTTACAAATTAAATCAATTAAATTAGATCCTGCAAACCCATTTAAGTGGGCCTCAGGATGGAATTCTCCTATTTATTGTGATAACAGAAAAACCTTATCTTTTCCAAAGGTAAGAAATTTTCTTAAAAATGAGTTTTCAGATATTATAAAAGAGAAATACCCCGATGTGGAAGTTATTGCAGGGGTGGCAACCGGAGCTATTGCTATTGGGGTTTTAGTGGCTGATATACTGGATCTTCCATTTGTATATGTCAGGCCAAAACCAAAAGACCATGGTATGGGTAACCAGATTGAAGGGGTGCTGCTTCCCGGACAGAAAGTTGTTGTAGTTGAAGATCTGATCTCAACAGGGAGTAGTAGTTTAAAGGCAGTATCGGCTCTCAGGGAAGCTCAGAGCGAAGTATTGGGAATGCTTGCTATTTTTTCATATAAATTTCCGCTTGCAGAAGAAAATTTTAAGAAAAATAATTGTGAACTTACTACCCTGAGTGACTATCCTGCATTAATTGACCTGGCTGTTGATTCCGGGCTTATCTCAGAGGTTCAGTTAGAAACATTGAAAAAGTGGAGAAAAGATCCGGGTAGCTGGACTCCGTGAACAATTTATTAATAAGTATTCATGACAAAATTTGAGAGTAGAATAGGAAAAATTCTTCATCCACAGGATAAAGTGTATGATTTTATTTCGGATTTTAATAATTTTCAACAATTTTTGCCTGGTGATAAGGTGAAAAACTGGCAGAATGATGGAGATTCATGCTCTTTTTCCGTAAGTGGGGTTGGTGATGTTGGATTAAAGATTATTGAGAAAAAGCCTTCAGATCTGATTAAAATTTCAGGAAATGGAATGGCAAATGTTGAGTTTTACCTTTGGATTCAATTGAAACAATTGGATGAGGACGATACCAGGGTAAAGTTAACAATGAAAGCAGAGTTAAACCCGATGTTAAAAATGGTGGCATCCAAACCTCTCAAGAGTTTTCTTGAGTTAATGGTGAAATACATGGAAGAGTTTGACTATGAATTGAAAG
>JAOZKQ010000595.1 GCA_029935275.1 Bacteroidales bacterium
TAAATGGCGAAAAGATTTTTGTTAAAGGAACAAATTGGGTTCCATTAGACGCATTACACAGTCGCGATAAAACACATCTGAGAAATGCAATTGATATGGCAACTGATTTAAATTGCAATATGATTCGCTGTTGGGGGGGCAATGTTTATGAAGATACCGACTTTTTTGATTTATGCGACGAAAAAGGGATAATGGTCTGGCAGGATTTTGCATTAGCTTGTAGCCAATACCCTCAAAATTTAGATTTTGCAGAACAGATTAGAGAAGAAGCAATTAGTGTTGTTTTAAAAATTCGCGAACATCCATCTCTTGTCGTTTGGTGCGGAAACAACGAAAACGATCAATCTATCGAATGGGAATTCAGAAACCAACCATTAGATCCGGGCATGGATATTCTTAGCAGGGAGGTTTTGCCTCGTGTAATTTGGGAATACGACCCCATACGAATTTTCTTACCAAGCTCTCCATTTTATAGTGCTAAATATTTTAAAGAGAAGAAACGCAAGGGAACACTTCCCGAAGTACATCTTTGGGGCCCGAGAGGATACTATAAAGCTCCGTTTTACACCGATGTAAATGCCCATTTTGTAAGCGAAATAGGATATCATGGTTGTCCTAACCGTGCCAGCCTTGAGAAGATGTTTGAGCCGGATTACGTATATCCATGGAAAGAAAATTGGGCTTGGAACGACCAATGGCAAACTAAGGCTGTACGGAGTCATCCCAATACCAGGGGGCAGGATAAACGAAATAGTTTAATGTTAAAACAGATAGATGCACTTTTTGGTGAGAGGGTCAAAGGTTTGGATCAGTTTATATTTGCCTCGCAGGTAGTACAGGCCGAAGCCATGAAGTTTTTCATAGAATTTTGGCGCATGGATAAATTTAATAAAACTGGTATTATTTGGTGGAATTTGCGCGATGGCTGGCCCATAATTTCCGATGCTATTGTTGATTTTTATAACAGTAAAAAGTTGGCGTACTATTACATTAAACAAGTTCAGCACAACGCTTGTGTAATGATAGGAGATGAAAAAAACGGACAACACCCGATAGTTGTTGTAAACGATACAAGAGAAGAAAAAACAGGAACAGTGACAGTAAAAGATGCAGATACGGGAAAAGTTTTCTTTTCAGCCAAGTTTAATATTCCGGTTAACGGAAAAACCAATATAGGTGTAATACCTGAAGTTCAGGACAAACAAGCAATGTGGCTAATTGATTATACGATTGGAGACGAAAAATACACCAACCACTATTTAGTTGGTAAAGCCCCTTTTAAATTTAAAGATTACCAACGATGGTATAAAAAATTGAATATAAATAGAAACTGAAAATTAAATGTAGAAAATAAAATAGAATAATTTTAGCATGAAAAAATTACTTTTTGACTTTAAATAAATTGTACGGCAGTTTAAAAACAATAAAAAATATTTTATTTTTAAGTTGGCAAAATAGAAAAAAGTAAGATTTTAAAAAGCAAAAAAACTTGTTTTAATCTTTAAATAAAATCAGCAATAAAAAGAGAGAAGAGAAAAATGCAATGTAATCGAGTAGGCTGCCCCGCCAGTAGAAACTGACGGGGAGAACCCCCGCCTGAACAAATTCATTCGGGCAGGTCTCACACCACTGTATCCCGATGAAAATAATCGGGACAGGCTGTACGGGTCTTCCCGGCAAAAGACCGGGACAGGCTGTATACAGCGGTTTCCCGAATCAATTACGGGACAGGCTGTTAAGTTGAGGGGAAATCATTTTGTAAATATCAAGTAAAGAAACGTAACCACGC
>JAOZKQ010000596.1 GCA_029935275.1 Bacteroidales bacterium
ACAAAAATCATTGGTAACATGGTTTTGTTACGAAAGATCTGGATAAACTCCTTTTGTATGATAAAAAATATCGTCCTCATTTCTTTTCAAAATCTGCCTTAGTCCAATATATTTTCTTATTATTCCAATCTCGTTTTAAACTTTTTAACTGCTATAAGTAGAAAGAGCAGGGTCATTCCAACCAATATCAGTGTTTCCTTCCAAACCAAAGCCAGGCCTTCACCTTTGATCATGATATCCTTAATAATAATAATAAACCATTTAGGGGGCATTAGGTTTGCAATGACCTGAAGTATCCAGGGCATATTCTCAATGGGATAAATAAAACCGGATAACAGTATTGTAGGAAGCAATAAGGCAAACAGACTAATAAACATGGCCACCTGCTGACTTTTACTCACAGTTGAGATCAATATACCCATAGATAAGGCCATTGTGATGTAAAGCAAACTCTCCGCCAGTAATAAGACAAGGCTTCCCCTAACCGGCAATCCAAAAACAAAATAACCCATTAAAATTATGATAACAGCAATGATAAAACTTAGTAAGATATAGGGAATTACCTTACCTGTAATTATCTGAACCGGCTTTATTGGTGATACCATAAGTACCTCTAATGTTCCCAGCTCTTTTTCCCTTGCTATGGAAATGGATGTCATCATTGCCGAGATAAGGATCAGTATCATAGCCATAGTTCCGGGCACAAACATAAAAACATCCTTCATACCCTCATTGTAAACCATCCGGACCTTTGGCTCAATCACAAACTGAGTATTCGTTTGCTGATTATTCTTTTGCATATAGTCAATCAGAATACCCCGTGTATAATTAACCAAAAGGTTTGCAGTATTTGGCTCAGATGCATCGGTGATGATATCAATAGTAGCACTGCCCTCATTTTTCATTTTTTTAGAAAAATCAGATTCAAACACAATCACCTCTTTTACATCACCCTGTTTCATCAAATCCTCAATTTCATTTAGAGATTGCAGGTTTCTTTCCAGCTTAAAATACCCTGAAGAGATAATCTTTGTAGTGATCTCACGTGTCATTTGATCATTTGACTGGTCAAGAATGCCAATAGAAACATCCTTAATCTCATTTTTAATAACATAACCAAAGATCAATATTTGTGCAATTGGAATTCCAAAAAGAATAAGCATTGTCCGTTTGTCACGGAAAATATGCAAAAATTCCTTTTTTATAAATCCTGTATAACTTTTCATCTTTATCTTATCAATATACTTAATTATATCACTGATACTGTATAAAACTCACACTCAAGACAAAACAAAGCAGCAGCATTTACCTTGCTATTTTCAAAAATACTTCATCCATATTTTGGGCATTAAACCTTCTCTTCAAACCTTCCGGGGTATCCAAAGCAACAATCTTGCCTTCATCCATAATACTTACCCGGTCACAATATTCGGCCTCATCCATGTAATGGGTAGTAACAAAAACAGTAGTTCCTTTAATTGATTCCTCAAAAATTAAATCCCAAAACATTCTACGGGTAACCGGATCGACACCACCCGTAGGTTCATCGAGAAACACAATTTTAGGATCATGGAGAATGGCAATGGAAAATGCCAGTTTCTGTTTCCAACCCAAAGGAATATCAGCTATCAGTGAGTTTTTTTCCTTTTCAAGTCCAAGTTTCTCAATTAATTGTTTTCTTTTTTTCCTAATCTCTCCCCAGCTCAATCCATAAATACCACCATAAAACCGGATATTCTCACTTATTGTTAAATCAGGATACAAAGAAAAGCGCTGGCTCATATATC
>JAOZKQ010000130.1 GCA_029935275.1 Bacteroidales bacterium
AGCTTCATTGCATCAACTGCCATCTTGATGTGGGTCATTATGACAAAAATGCAAGTCATGCCAAAAATGTAAGTTTTGGAAAATCAGAAGAAGAAAAAGAAATCTTTACTGAACCTGCCATAATAGAATCTTTCAATAGTTTTACCGAAAAAATTACTGGAACCGATGTAAAATTTGAAATGATTGCCATACAGGGAGGAAGTTTTAAGATGGGAAGTAATGAAAATGAATGGTCACGAAAACCTGATGAAGGCCCTGTACATAATATTAGCATTACCAGTTTTTTTATGGGAAGAACAGAGGTTAGCTGGAATGAATTTATTGCATTTTATAATCAAACAGCCTCTGAAGGCAGACCGGAAGAAAAAGATCAAATACAAAAAAATGTTACCCAGGCCGATGCAATTACCGGGGCTACACCTCCCTATGGACCACCGGATCAGGGCTGGGGTATGGGAGACAGGCCTGCTATTACCATGACACACCATGCGGCAGAAGTATATTGCCAATGGTTATCTCTAAAAACAGGCAAAAAATACAGGCTCCCCACCGAGGCAGAGTGGGAATACGCCTGCAGGGCAGGTACAACAGGCCCCAACTTTATGAACACAGATCCTAAACATCTTCAAAAAGGCGGGCTTTTAACAAGAATATTCCGGAAAAAGGATACAACAAATATCAACACCTATATATTATATGCCGGGAATTCAAAAGGAATAACCACTGAATCTGAAGGTATGAGACCAAACCCTTTTGGACTTGTTAATATAATGGGTAATGTTGCGGAGTTTTGTTCTGACTGGTATGCACCGGCTTATTCAGATTCTTCCTCAGAAAACCCAAAGGGACCATCCTCCGGTAAAGAGTATGTGATACGGGGTGGATCTTTTAATAGTGAAGCCAGGGAGATGAGGTCTGCGGCAAGAGACCATACCAGAACAAAAGACTGGTTACTTACGGATCCACAAATACCTAAAAGCATCTGGTGGTATTCAGATTGTAACTTTGTTGGTTTTAGGCTTGTTTGTGAATTTGAGGAAAATGCAGTAAAAAACATTCAATAAATTATTATTTTATAACCATTCATTTACATTATGGAAAAGAAAAAAAGTCAATTATCCAGAAGAAGCTTCCTCGGTAATGCAGTTGCAGTTAGTGCTATTGGTGCACTGGGTGTACAGGGTATTGTATCCGCATGTGGAAGAAAGAAAATTACCATTCCTGTTCCTCCGGACTCGGCACCAGATGGGCCGGTACTAAAAGCAGGTTTAATAGGCTGCGGCGGAAGAGGAACAGGGGCCGCCTTAAACTTTCTTGATGCTGGCCCAAATCTTCAAATCACCGCACTTGGTGATGTATTTGAAGACAGGCTTAATAATGCCAGGAATAAATTACTGAAAAATAAACAAAATGAGGTGGCAGAAGATAATTGCTTCGTGGGTTTTGATGCCTATGAGAAAGTGATTGATTCAGGAGTAGATGTGATTATTTTAGCCACACCTCCTCATTTCCGTCCCATGCAATTTGAAGCTGCAGTTAAAGCAGGCAAACATGTATTTATGGAAAAACCAGTAGCTGTTGATCCTGAGGGTGCCAGATCGATTATGGCCACAGGAAAAAAAGCCGAGGGCATGGGCCTGAGTGTAGCTGCCGGTACACAGCGCCGTCACCAGAGAGACTACCAAAAAACCTACGAGCAGGTTATCAATGGTGAAATTGGTGACATTGTTTCTGCAACATGTTATTGGAACGGTGGCAAATTATGGCATAAAAATCATCAGGAAGGATGGTCAGATATGGAATGGATGATTCGTAACTGGGTAAACTGGATCTGGTTATCAGGTGACCATATTGTTGAACAACACGTTCACAACATTGATGTAATAAACTGGTTCAAGGGGAAACTACATCCCATAAAAGCAGTTGGTTTTGGAAGCAGGCAAAGAAGAATTACAGGAGATCAATTTGATAACTTCAGCATTGATTTTATATATGATGATGAAATGCACATGCACAGTATGTGCCGTCAGATTAACGATTGTACTAATAATGTTTCTGAATATATCAGAGGCACCAATGGTTATACCAACTGTAGAAATGCCACATTCAATGTCGATGGGACACCAAGCTGGGGGTATGATTATGGCCTTAACCCGGAAGGAGAACCTTTAACCAGCACCCAGATTAGCCCTTATGTACAGGAACACATCGACCTGGTCACTGCAATCAGAACAAACCAGCCCATAAACGACGCTGAAAATGTTGCTAATTCAACAATGACTGCAATAATGGGCAGGATATCAGCTTATACAGGCAAAGCTGTTACCTGGGAAGAAGTAATGAACTCAGAACTCCGTTTGGGGCCAAAAGAGTATATTTTAGGACCTATGGACATGACACCTCACATACCAATACCAGGGTCTGCTCCAAAAGAAGCTTGATTTACTTTTTCATACAAGCACTTATTACAATTAAAAAAACCGGATCAATAAGATCCGGTTTTTCAATTTTATCCAATCTCTATATTTTAAAAACTATCCACTTCCCTATAGGCATCAATCAGTGCTAATTCTCCTTCTTTTCCCTGATGAGAGTTTCCATGTTCCATACACAGCACACCTTCATATCCTTTTTCATAAAGATGTTTAAAAATATTTTTAAAATTAATTTCGCCTGTTGTGGGTTCTTTGCGACCCGGATTATCACCAAGATGGAAAGAAGCAATCTCATCCCATGCATGATCCAGGTTCGGAATCAGGTTACCCTCGGTAATCTGTTGATGATACAAGTCATCTACAATTTTAACAAACGGACTGTTTACTGCCCGGCAAATACTGTAGGCCTGAGGAATTTTTGTCAGGAACAAGCCGGGGTGGTCATGCTTATTCAAAGGTTCCAGTACCATGGTAAGTCCGGCAGGCTCCAATAAATCAGTACAAAACCTCAAATTATCTATAACATTTGCTGTCTGGAAACCCCATTCCATCTTCTGACTATATCTTCCGGGAACTAATAATGCCCATTTTGCATTCGTTCTCTTAGCCGTTTCTATACCTTCATTAATTTTTCTTGTAAGCATATCATGTACTTCCTCATTTTTGAGCACTAAGGACTCAACCTTAAAATCAGCATAGAGTACAAATGGACCCAAATCCATATTAAGGGTATCAAGTGTTTTTGCAATTTTCTCCTGTAAAGCCGGAGGTTTTTTCATTAGGCCATTATCAAACACAGCCCTAAATCCCTGATCAGACATAAATTTTAGCTGATCAATCGGATCTTTACCCGCATTTTGCTTAAATGTTCCAAAATGAGGAGCATATTTTAATTTAAATTTTTCCCCGGCCACTCCATTCGCCTCAGGTTTGTTTACCTTAACAGGGTTTATCCCAAATACAGCACTTGTAGCACCCAATGCCAGGGCTCCAGCAGCTGCAGTTTTACTTACAAAGCTTCTTCTTCTCATAATTGTGTGGTTTTCAATAAATAATATGTATTGCCCCTAAATATACTAAATATTTCCCCATATCTATCCGTATCAAAAAAAAATAAATCCTCAATAATAAAATAGTTATAAGTATTCGTTGAATTTTCTTTTCCAACTTATTAAAAAATTATTATTTTTGGTGCGCCATTAGATAATGTGAATTTTATAAATATATAATAACTTATGAAGACATACCAAACTGATCAAATCAGGAATATTAGCTTACTGGGAAATTCCGGTTCAGGCAAAACTACTTTTGCTGAATGTATGCTCCTTAATGGAGGCGTAATTGAAAGAAGGGGTTCTGTTGAAAACAAAAATACTGTTTCCGATTACAATGCTATTGAGCATGAAAATGAAAACTCTATTTATTCAACAATTTTATATACTGAATTTAAAGGGAAAAAGATTAATATACTGGATACCCCAGGCCTGGATGATTTTGTGGGAGGTATTATTTCTTCATTAAAC
Source organism: Bacteroidales bacterium (assembly GCA_029935275.1). Taxonomy (GTDB): domain Bacteria; phylum Bacteroidota; class Bacteroidia; order Bacteroidales; family VadinHA17; genus JANTGF01. Next base: position 3,959 of record JAOZKQ010000130.1, read on the forward strand.
CCAAGCGATACAGCCATGATGCTGATTAATGCTTCTAACGGTATAGAAGTTGGAACAGAAATTCAGTTTCGTCATACGGAGACCTTTAACAAGTCACTGGTTTTTGTAATAAACGGGCTTGATAGTGAGAAATCAAACTTTGATAAGACTGTGGAACTTATGAAAGAAAGGTTTGGCAGCAATGTTGTACTTGTTCAGTTTCCGGTGAATGAAGGAACTTCTTTTAATGCGATAATTGATGTTATTACCATGAAAATGTATAAGTTCCCTCCTGCCGGAGGAAATCCGGAAATTCTTGATATCCCGGCTGAATATCAAGAACGTTCTGAGGAACTACATAATGAATTAGTGGAAAAAGCAGCCGAAAATGATGATAGCTTAATGGAACTATTTTTCGAGAATGAATCCCTTACAGAAGATGAAATGAGGAAAGGGATCAAATTAGGCCTGATTGAAAGAGGTATATTCCCATTATTTTGCACCTCAGCAAAAAATAATATGGGTATAGCAAGAGTTATGGAATTTATTGTAAATGCAGCTCCTGCGCCAAACGAAATACCATCCCCAATTAATACTAAAGGAGATGAAGTAGTATGTGATACTTCCGGAAAAACTTCGCTGTTTGTTTTTAAGACTTCCATAGAAGAGCATATTGGAGAAGTCAATTATTTTAAGGTTATGTCAGGTGAAGTCAGGGAAGGCATGGATCTTATAAATTCAACAACTTCTAACAAGGAAAGGATCTCACAAATTTTTGTATCCGCAGGTAAAAAACGTGAAAAAGTAAATAAACTAGTGGCTGGTGACATTGGAGCCACAGTAAAACTAAAAGCAACCAAAACAGATCACACACTAAATGCACCGGGACAAGATTGGTCTTATGAACCTATTAAATTCCCGGAGCCCAAGTTCAGAACTGCTATAAAAGCTCTAAGTGAAAGTGATGATGAAAAGCTGGGTGAAGCTATGAGCCGTATGCACGTAGAAGATCCAACAATTATCATCGAATATTCAAAAGAACTAAAACAGATAATTATTCATGGCCAGGGTGAATATCACCTGAACATCCTAAAATGGCACCTGGATAATGAATTTAAAATTGAAGTTGAATTTCTGGCACCCAAAATACCCTATCGCGAAACTATCACTAAAATAGCCCAGGCAGATTACAGACATAAAAAACAATCAGGTGGTTCAGGTCAATTTGGTGAAGTTCACATGATTATTGAACCATATATTGAAAATGCACCTGATCCGGTTAAATATAAAGTAAAGGGAAAGGAACTTAAAGTAAATGTCCGTAATAAAGATGTTTATGATATGCCCTGGGGTGGCAAACTTGTTTTTTACAACTGTATTGTTGGTGGCTCAATTGACGCCCGTTTCCTTCCTGCAATTATGAAAGGCCTCATGGAGAAGATGGAAGAAGGTCCCCTTACCGGCTCTTATGCAAGAGACATTAAAGTTGCTGTTTATGATGGGAAGATGCACCCTGTTGATTCCAATGAAATCTCTTTTAAATTAGCCGGCAGAAATGCCTTTAGTATGGCATTTAAAGAAGCCGGGCCAAAAATAATGGAACCCATTTATGAGGTAGAAATACTTGTACCTTCTGACCGTATGGGTGATGTTATGAGTGACCTTCAGGGTCGTAGAGGTATTGTTTTAGGAATGAGTAGTGAAAAAGGATTTGAGAAAATTTCAGCAAAGGTTCCACTGGCTGAAATGAACAAATACTCTACTTCACTTAGCTCTCTCACTAACGGAAGGGCTATGTATAGCATGAAATTCTCTGAATATGCACAGGTTCCGGGAGATTTACAACTGGAACTTCTAAAAGCTTATGAGGAAGAACAAAATAAAGAATAGAATAAAGCTCTTTATAATTATAAAAAAGCACTCCTGAAACGAGTGCTTTTTTGTTTAATCTATATAATTGCCATATAAAATGCACAGGACCTCCGGTTTTTCGCATAGAAACACCCAGAGTAAAGAAAATGAAATCTAAAATCGATTAAACGCGAGTCCTGTTTTTCACAATGGGACACCCAAGGCGCATAATTGATTAGGAAAAAATATTCAGTTTGGGCAAGTTCAGTTGCCTTGTGTACTAAAAGGCTTATTCCTTTTATAAAGGATCCTTTTATTTTGCATATTAAACCCTCTTAAAAAAATTCCACTGTTCAATAATCATGCAATCTTTCGTCCCGTTAGGGACGTAATATTTTTAGAAACAATAATC
>JAOZKQ010000131.1 GCA_029935275.1 Bacteroidales bacterium
GTTTAACGATGCTCCCGATAGCGATCGGGACTTCAAAGAGCAATTTTTAGAGGTTGCCATCAAAACCGGAACTGAAATTGCTTAGACAATTAGGAACTGAAGCAAAACCAATATCCAATATTCATTTTTGCAAAACAGGAACTATTTTGATATATTGCAGCAAATCAAATATTTAATTTATGAAAGCATTAAAAACACTTTTGTGGGTTCTTGGAATCATTGTTTTTCTTGTTTTGATTGTAGCTTTTTTACTTCCTAAAACATATACTGTAAAGCGTTCCATAGAGATAAATATTCCAGTTGAGACGGCCTATTTTATTGCGTCTGACTTTGATTACAGGTCAAGGTGGGACCCCTGGCTTAGTATGGATCCGGATGCCGAAGTATCAATTATTGGGGAAAGTAAAACTGTTGGATCAGGCTATACCTGGGATGGTGAGCTAATTGGATCAGGTAAATTAACTATAAAAGAACTTGATAAAAATAAAAAAATCATTTCTGATCTTGAATTCTTTAATCCCAGACCGGGTAAAGCTGAGGTAATTTGGAATTTTTCAGAAAAAAATGAAAAAACATTAGCTACCTGGAGTATTATGGGTAATTTGAGTTATCCGGTTGAAAGGTTAATGGGTCTTTTTATGGATAAAATACTTGGTTCTGATCTTGAAAAGGGAATAGAAAGCTTTAAGCTATTATGTGAAGAACCTGGGCTTATTCTCCTGCCAAGAACCGGCGAAATAGGTAAAAAAGAAATGCCTGGCCGTGGCGTTCTCACTATGCTAAGGGAAACAAATTTATCAGAAATCGGCCTGGTACTGGGGGAATGTTATGGACAGATGATGAGCTATGCAAAAGAAAATAATGCTTCTCTTACTGGTGCCCCTTTTGCTATTTATCTGACCTACAATAGAGAAAACGGAGATATGAAGCTTATGCCCGGAATACCTGTTGGAAAAAAACTTCTATCAAAAGGAGATATTAAATATCAGGAATTTGATCCAACCAGGGTTGTTTATGCTTCTCATTTTGGTCCATATCCAACTATTTCAATTACCTATGATGCAATTGGAGAATACCTTAAAATAAATAAAATTGAAGCTGCAGGAAATCCATGGGAGGAATATGTAACCGATCCTGGCTCAGTGGATAGTGAATATTTAATTGAAACTATAGTATATTTCCCTGTAAAATAAATTTACCTTAAAAAAATATGAATAGAAGTACAAATTTGGCAAAACTCAGCGAGGTAAAACAATGGGATGTTATTGTGATAGGAGGAGGTGCCACAGGTCTTGGAGCCGGAGTAGATGCCTGTACCAGAGGCTATAAAACAATATTATTTGAACAACATGATTTTGCAAAAGGAACCTCCAGTCGTTCTACCAAACTGGTACACGGAGGGGTACGCTATCTTGCGCAGGGTGATATATCCCTGGTGCTTGAGGCCCTGAAAGAACGGGGCTTGCTCCGCAATAATGCACCACATTTAGTCAGAAATCAGGCTTTTGTTATTCCAAACTATGAATGGTGGGATGGGCCTTTTTATACCATTGGATTAAAAGTATATGACCTGATGTCAGGGAAATTGGGGCTGGGGCCTTCAGAACATATTGACAAGGAAGAGGTAATGAAGGCCATACCCAATCTTAAAACTGAAGGCTTAAAAGGAGGAACTATATATTATGATGGACAATTTGATGATTCAAGGTTAGCCATTAACCTGGCACAAACCATGAATGAAAACGGAGGAACCCCCCTGAACTATATGAAAGTTGTTTCCCTGCTTAAATCGGAGAAGGACCTGATTACCGGAGTTAAAGTCCTGGACGAAGAAACGGGCATTGAATATGATGTTATGGCCAAGGTAGTGGTAAATGCTACCGGGGTTTTTGCTGACTCCATTTTTAAGATGGATAATCCTGATGCTAAAAAAACAATTGTTCCTTCACAGGGAGTCCACATTATTCTTGATAAGAAATTTTTGAAAGGTGATTCAGCAATTATGATCCCTAAAACATCCGATGGGAGGGTGCTATTTGCCGTACCCTGGCACAATAAGGTAGTTGTTGGAACTACTGATACCCTGGTTGATCATATTGAGCTTGAACCAAGGGCCCTGCAGGAAGAAATTGATTTTATCTTAGAAACTGCAGCTGAATACCTGAGCGCAGTTCCTGAAAAGGAAGATGTCTTAAGTGTTTTTGCCGGCTTAAGGCCATTGGCAGCACCAGAAGGACCTGATGAAGATACCAAAGAAATTTCCAGAAATCATAAGATCATTGTTTCTTTGTCGGGTTTGGTTACAATAATAGGTGGCAAGTGGACAACCTATCGTCGTATGGGTGAAGATGTGATAGATAAGGCTTTACTTATAGGTGGTTTAGCTGATGAAAAATCGGTTACTGAAAAAATGCCAATTCATGGTTTTGTGAAAAATTTTGATATGCATGATCACCTGCATTATTATGGTTCCGATGCGGTTTATATTAGAGAGCTAATGGTGAAACACAGGGAACTTAGCAATTTGCTTATTGAAAATTTTAGCTATGTTAAAGCTGAAGTTATCTGGGCTGTAAGGGTTGAAATGGCAAGAACAGTTGAGGATTTTCTTGCCAGAAGGATTCGTCTCCTGCTGCTGGATGCAAGGTCCAGCATAAAAGCAGCACCCGTTGTGGCTGAGCTTATGGCCCTGGAGTTGAACAAAGATGAAAAATGGGTCAGGGAGCAAACTGACCAATATATTAAGCTGGCTAAAGAATATATGCTTTGATGTAGTTTATAACCATATTGGCAAAAATGACAAAAAAACCAAAACCTAAATCAAGGCAATCAATTACCCACCGGGAAGATGAATTGTTTCAGAGCTTGCAGTATGCCTCTCTGATTCAGGCTGCTTTACTTCCTCCGTCAAAACAAATTAACCGGATATTTCCTTCTCACTTCATTGTTTATATGCCAAAAGATATTGTTAGCGGGGATTTCTACTGGATAACAAGGAAGGGTGATTGGATTTATTTTGCAGCGGCAGATTGTACAGGCCATGGTGTTCCTGGAGCCCTGATGAGTATTCTTGGGATTACTTTTCTAAATGAGATACTATCATCAAAAAGTTTTCTTTTACCCAACAGGGTATTGAATATGCTAAGAGAAAAAATTATGAAAGCCCTGCATCAAACCGGTGAACGCGACCACTCAAAAGATGGTATGGATATTAGCCTTTGTGCTTTTAATCCCCAAACGAAGATACTTCATTTTTCCGGGGCAAATAATCCTTTATATTATTTCAGAAAGGATGCACTGCACATTATTAAGGGGGACAGGATGCCTATTGGTATTAGTGGAAATGAAGAAAGGTCTTTTACGAACCACAGGCTTCAGTTAAAAGAAAAGGATATGTTATACATTTTTTCGGATGGTTATGCTGATCAGTTTGGGGGTTCAGATGGAAAAAAATTAAAAGTGAACCGTTTCAAGGAACTTTTGACATTGTATCATACAAGGGATTTGAAGGTACAAAAAGAGGCCTTGCTAAATGAATTAATCGATTGGATGGATGATTATGAACAGGTGGACGATATCCTGATCATGGGGTTCAGGGTTTGATTTAACTGAGTATCTTCCTTAATAGGGTATGTTATTTGGGGCTTTCGGTAAAAATATAAACTAATTTAATGGATTAATTTATACTTTTTTGTACCTTGGTTAACTTATTTATATGATTGCCCTGTTTGCATCAATTGTAATGTGTTTTTTTATGACAGTTTGATTTGTAAATTTTATAAAGTACTTAATAGTGGAACTGGTTAGTTTTAGAATCTATAATTATCGCTCCATAGTTGATACCGGATGGTGCGAATTATCCTCCGATAATATTACCGGTATTATTGGGCAAAATGAATCCGGAAAAACCTCTATTCTGGAGGCCCTTTATAGTTTTTATTCAGGAATAGTTAATGAGGATATTGTTCGCAGTGATCTGTCTAACCCAAAAGTTAGTTGTACTTTCGAAATTCAGCCTGAGACTTTTGAACAGGTATTGATAGCTAAAAACTTACCTGAGGGATTACTGAATTATGTGAGAACTTCACATAGCTTTACCCTTACCCGCTCATGGGATGATCATTTGGAACCCTCGATTTATCTTGATGGAGTTGAAATTTCAGGTTTTTATAGCAGATATGAGCAAAACCTGAAGGAAAGAGAAGCTGAAATGCAAAAGCGGATAAATGAGTATATAACAAAAAAAGAAGAGATTGTAAAGGAAGCCGAAAATGCAGAGGATCAATTAAGGGAAGAAGCCAGAAATCTTGAAAATGCCAGTGACCTTCTTAATGATGCTAAAAAGGAATATAAATTACTTAAGAAAACACCAAACGGCAAATATGCTGAAGAAAAATTAGAAGATGCTCAAAAATTATTTGAGGAAACAAGAAGGATCTGTGAAATTGCCGATCAGGAATTTGATATAAAACGCCAGAAAGCAGATGAAGCCTTGTATCATGCACGCATTGTTGATGATAGTGTTAAAGCAACTTTTTCTTTTGCAGAAATAGAGGAAAAACTTCGAAAATCATTTATTGCTTTACATGAGATACAGAAAGCCTTTGATAATGCTAAAAAGGAAAAAGAGCGCAGGGGATTTCAAAATGAAATGGAGCATCTTAATAAGGAATACATTCAAATAGCCAAGGAATACGAACATTATAAAAAAAGGGCTATTGTTAAGAAGCATCTTGCTTTTAAATTCATTTCGGGTAAGAGCCTTGCATTGGCTGAAAAGGAAGTAATGAAAGAAAAACCCGAGATTGAAACCTATTTTTCAAAGGAGGAAGCAGGATATATCTTATATGAATTGATACCTGAATTTGTGTTTTTTGAAGATTTCAGCAGCTTACTCCCTAATAGAATTGACCTTGAGGAAATTATGAAAGTTGACAGCCAATCTGAAGGATTGAGGGCTGCCCGCAATTATTTATCTATATCAGGGCTTACGCCCGATTTTTTTAATGAGACAAGTAGCCGGATTTTAAAACAAAAAATTGAAAAATTAAATAAGGAGGTTACACTTGACTTTCATGATTTCTGGAAACAAAATATTGGAAAAGAAAATAAGATTAGTATAAACTTTGAGCTGGAACATTATGATAATTCTGACCCGGACAAGGTTGGGCAACCTTATCTGGAGTTCTGGATAAAAGACAAGTTTGATCGTTTGTATCCAAAGCAAAGAAGCCGGGGTGTCCGCTGGTTTCTTTCCTTTTACCTTGAGTTGAAATCTTCTTCTTTAGGGAGAGATGAACGAAGTAGAATTATGCTTATCGATGAGCCAGGATTGAGTCTTCATGCACGTGCACAGGAAGATGTTCTTAAGGTATTTGAACATTTAAAAGACAAAGTCCAGATCATATATTCCACGCACTCATCACATTTAATTGACATTAGAAAGCTTTATCGTTTACTGGCAGTTCAAAGAGCTATAGAAAATGATGAATCAAGTGAGACTAAAGTTTACAATGCCCGGTCGCTGGCTTTTGCCTCTGCTGATACATTATCCCCGGTTTATACATTAATAGGAACTAGCCTCAATGAGCAGCAGTTCGTCCATAAAAATAATAATTTAATTCTGGAAGATATCACTACCTATTATTACTTGACAGCATTCAGGAAATTGATTGATTATAAAAATGAAATTTTCTTTCTGCCGGCATCAAATGTTTCCAATATTACTACCATGGTAAATATTTTATTAGGTTGGGGACTTGATTTTATGGTGCTTACCGGAAATCGTACTGAGGGAAAGAACGTTCATAAAGAATTGAAAACATCTTTATATCTGAATGATGAAAAGGCATCCCGGGAGCATCTGATTCATATGGATAATTTTGCAACTATCGAAGATCTTTTTTCTACACTGGATTTTAAAAAATATATCTTGCATAAACGAATTGGAATTCCTGAGTCTAATTCGGATTATATTGAGGAAAATAACCTTATGCGGCCCTTGCTTGCTTCCGGCTTTATGGATTTTATTGAAGAGAACGACTTACAATTCGATGCTTTTGATGAAGAAACTCAGGAGAATTTTGAAAACCTGTTTAAAATTCTGGGAAGAGGATTGAAATAAGCTCTAAAGCAATGTTTAGGATCAGGCCTTTTACTTCTACAGCGACTTCAACTTATGA
>JAOZKQ010000597.1 GCA_029935275.1 Bacteroidales bacterium
ATAAATGGCATTATTGGATAGAATGAGAAATTGTGCATTTTTCTTATCGAAAATAAGATCTATGGGATTAAAATCTTTGAGGTTTTTCCCCCAGGTTTTCTTCTGGTTTTTAAAAAAGGCTATTCCTCCTTTTTCAGCGATCAAAATAGAAAATTCATCACCTACGCAGAATTTGGAACTATTTGGCATATTATGTTCTACATAAATTTTCCCGGCCCATGAATTGCTAAAAACAGCCTTTTCAGTCATATAAAAAAACTGATTTTGAAAAACTTCTATTGTTTTTACGGTCAGGTCGGTCATGAAAGGGTATAACTGGTCTTTCACAAGGCTTTTTTCCCAGGGCTGCAATAAGCCATTTGAAGATAAAACCTTGACAATTCCATTTCTGTCGGCCCTGGCCTGAAATAGTGTTGACTCTGATAATTGATTTTCAATCTCATATTTTTGCGCATGATCCTGTAAATAAGGATTGTCTTTATATCGCTGCGAAAATGAAGTTTGAACAATAATTAATCCTATTAAAATGAGACTTGCTTTACTTAATTGATTTATGATCTTTTTCATCTGATTTATATAAATTATTTATGGTTTCCCCCCGGAGCGGGGCTTGTTTAATCATTTTTACTTTTCACCCATTCAGGTGGAAATGCTGTATGTTTTATTGTTTTTTCTTTCTCAAGATGAAAGGAATAGCTTACATGGATGAATCCATTTTTTGATTGAATCATTGAGGGATAGGAGAACGAGCCTTTCCCTGGTTCCTTTTCATCAAGTATCCGGGTCCATTTCCAGGTCTTCCCTTCGTCATCAGAAATGCTGATAGCCAAACTATGCCTGCCATTTTCCAGATTATTATAAACTAAAGCCCAATCTCCATTTAATAAAACAATTGCCTCAATACTAGTCCCCGGATTAGGAATGTCCGTTTTTCGGGCAATACTCCATTTGTATCCATATTCATTTGATGTACCTATCATTATTTTTCCCGGTTCATCACCGTTATCGCGCATATAGGCAACCAGGGAACCATCCTTTTTTTGTAATACACTGGGTTGGACATTGCCACGACCAACAATCGGCAGGCCTGGAGTCCATGTTTTACCTTTATCATCAGAAATTGCCATGATTGAGAGGTTGTATCCGTCTGAGTAAAGTGGGAAAAGTATTCTCCCGTTGGCAAGAGTTGTTGGATGCGTTCTTGGCATCCATCCTGTCTCTCTTTTTTTAGGATCTTTAGCAGCTTCATAGACCATTGTTTCATAGCGGGGGGCATACTCAGACCAGCTCAGTTCCGGCGATTTTGCTTCCTTAAATCCATTTTTAATTGCTTTAGGAAACTCATCTCCAGGTTTTAGTAAAATAATGTCTTGCCATTCCCAATTAGGGGCTCCCTTGTTCTCGTAGTCGCCAGTCACCTTGTATTTTAATATAGAAGTTTCCCATCGGTTAGCCTGCACAACAATCCAAAAAAGATATAATTTTTTATCTTCATTAATAAAAAGTACGGGATTACAATCGGGTTGGTCAGGTGTATCTGCAAGAATAAACGGGCTACTCCATTTTGATTTCCCCTTTTTTAAACGGGCACCCTTTACCAATACATCATTGGCTGTTCGCTCACCGGAACCTTCAAACCAACATGCTAACAAATCGCCGTTTGGTAATTCAACAATTGAACTGCTATGAACATGTAAATTTTGCAATGGAAAGATGTATTCAGAAGTGTAACCTTCCCCGGCTGAGTTGTTTCCATTATTTTGGGCATTTCCCTGAA
>JAOZKQ010000132.1 GCA_029935275.1 Bacteroidales bacterium
CTCCCTTATGGAACCATGACCTAAAACGCCCAACTATAAATCCTGTATAACTTACATTTTCAACTAAGAAGCTTTCATCTATGAAAAGATCTTTTTTTTTCACCCTTTTATTAAGTATTATCACCTTTTCGTTACAGGCAGCTACCCTATCTGGATCACAACAAAACGAAACTAATCAACAGAACCCTCCAATAGTAAATATCGCATCAGATACAAGCAGCTCTAATCAGGATGAAGCATCCGGGGAAAAGAACCTTTTAATTGACAATTCAGGACAGGTAATTCCCAGCACAAAAGGAACCGGTTTCAACCTGGTTACAATATTAAGGGGAATACTTGGGATGTTTGTCCTTATTTTTATTGCCTGGTTATTTAGCTCTGACCGAAAAGCCATATCCTGGAAAGTGGTATTTAACGGTTTGTTGATCCAGCTTACTCTGGCAGTGAGTATTATTTATCTTCCATTTGTAAGAAAGTCGTTTGAGTTTGTTGGAAAATTATTTGTTTTGGTACTTGATTTTACCCGGGCTGGTAGTGTATTTTTATTTGGGAGCCTTCTTGATACAGAAAAAATGGGAATGATTTTTGCTTTTCAGATTTTACCTACCATTATTTTCTTTTCAGCTTTAACATCGCTGTTTTTTTATCTTGGAATCATTCAAAAAATAGTTTATGCTTTAGCCTGGTTAATGACGAAAGCTCTAAAACTATCTGGTGCAGAGAGCTTATCTGTAGCCGGTAATATTTTTTTAGGACAAACTGAATCTCCCCTTATGATAAAGGCTTATTTGCCCACAATGAATCGATCGGAAATGTTACTGGTAATGGCTGGCGGAATGGCAACACTGGCTGGTGGCGTACTGGCAGCTTATGTTGAATTTCTTGGTGGTGGAGATCCGGTCCAACGATTAATATTTGCTAAACACCTCCTGGCAGCCTCGGTTATGGCTGCTCCGGGAGCTGTGGTTATCTCAAAAATCCTGATTCCTCAAACAGAAGACATAAATAAAACCATTGATATTACGAAGGAAAATGTAGGCAGTAATGCACTGGATGCTGTCTCGAATGGGACAACTCAAGGCTTAAAACTTGCAGCTAATGTTGCAGCAATGCTATTGGTTTTTATAGCTTTTCTGGCTATGTTTAATTACATAATGCTTAAAATAGGACAGGTAACCCATTTAAATGAATCAATAGTTGATTTAACAGGAGGTAAGTATCAGGGCTTATCCCTTCAATTTGTTTTGGGCTATTTATTCGCACCACTGATGTGGCTCATTGGAGTTGCAAAAGAAGACATGACTGTGGTTGGCCGACTACTTGGTGAAAAATTAATTCTTACTGAATTCATTGGATATATTAGCTTATCGGAGCTGAAAGCTACCGGTGGACTGGTACATGATAAGTCTATTATAATGGCCACATACATGCTTTGTGGTTTTGCTAATTTCGCTTCCATAGGAATCCAGATAGGAGGCATTGGCTCCCTTGCTCCTAATCAAAGGGTCCTGTTATCAAAATTTGGAATGAAGGCCTTGCTGGCAGGTACACTTGCATCTCTTTTATCTGCAACGATTATTGGGGCTCTACTTGGATAAACAAATAATAATAATTCACTCATTTTATCAATTAATAAAAAATGAAAAAAATCATTATCCTGGGTGCAGGTCTTGTAGGAAAAGCAATTGCCCTTGATCTAAATAATAATCACCAGGTTACCTCAGCTGATTTCAATCCTGAACCTCTAAAAGACCTCAAATCTAAGGGTGTTAATGTTCTCAATACTGATCTGAAATCAAAAAACAATCTTATAAAAGCCGTTAAAGACTTTGATCTTGTAATTGGTGCTGTCCCAGGGCATATGGGTTTTGAAACAATAAAAAATGTGATCGAAGCAGGGAAAAACATGGTTGACATTTCTTTTATGCCTGAAGATCCTTCCACTCTGAATAACTCAGCTCTTAAGAAAGGCTTAACCATTGTGACAGATTGTGGTGTAGCACCAGGAATGAGCAACATTATTTTAGGTTTTCATAATAACAGAATGAAAGTTGACAGGTTTGAATGCCTGGTAGGAGGTTTGCCTGTTGTCAGGGAATGGCCATGGGAGTACAAAGCTGTTTTTTCACCAATTGATGTAATTGAAGAATACACCCGCCCGGCAAGGTATGTTGAAAATGGCAGTTTAATTACAAGAGAAGCTTTATCTGATGCGGAGCTTATTCACTTTGATGAAGTTGGCACACTTGAATCATGGAATTCAGACGGGTTAAGATCACTTATCCAAACCATGAAGGTTCCCAATATGATCGAAAAAACCCTTCGTTACCCGGGAACTATTCAGTACTTGAAAGTTCTAAGGGAAAGTGGTTTCTTTTCTTATGATGAAACTGAAGTAAACGGTGTTAAGATCCGTCCTATTGATCTGACTGCAAAATTATTATTTCCTGAATGGAAATTAAAGCCAGGTGAAGAAGACTATACCATTATGCGGATCACCATTGAAGGAGAACATAATAATAAACCAAAAACTTTTATTTACAATTTACTTGACAAGTACGAAAAAACAAGCAGCACCATTTCAATGGCCCGTACTACAGGATATACCTGTAATGCAGTTGCTAACTTAATTTTGAATAATAATTTTTCAGAAAAAGGGGTAATTTATCCTGAAAAAGCCGGAGAAGACACTGATAATTTCAGGGCTATCTTGAAATACCTTTGGGAAAGAGGGGTAAATTACCAGATCACAGAAAAATAAACTTCTATTCAAATACTTTAGAAATTAACTATTTAACTCAGAATCATGAAATTAATCTTTTTAATAATCACTATTTCTGCCAATTTATTTTTTATACAGGCAAAAGAATATAAGCTTTCCTCACCTGATCAAAAAATTAAGGTAATTATTCAAACTAATGACGAAATCTTGTTTTCGGTTCTTTATAATAACCAGGTAGTTATTAGACCTTCCGTTATTTCCATGCAACTGGATGGCATGGAACCTTTAAGTGTAAAAGTTAAAAAAACAGTTACCCGTACTGTAAATGAAGTAATTCATCCAACGGTGGCTACAAAAAATGCAATCATTCCTGATCATTTTAATGAACTTAAAATAGCTTTTCGTGATAACTATAATATCATATTCAGGGCATATGATGATGGAATATCGTACCGGTTTCAAACTTCATTTAATAAAGAAATAACCGTTCTGGACGAAAAAGGTGCTTTTGTCTTTGCCGGTGATTACCCCATATATTTCCCAAAAGAAACCAGTTTCTTTTCTCACAATGAAAGGGAATACATTTATACAAGCCTTAATGAATTAGAAAAGGATGAATTTTGCTCATTACCTGCTTTAATTGCACCGGAAAAAGGACCAAAAATACTGATTACCGAATCGGATATTTCTGACTACCCGGGTATGTGGTTATCTGCCAGTGGTTCAAATGGGTTAAATGCCATTTTCCCTAAAGCTGCTGCTGAAGAAAAACAAAAAAATGATCGTAATGTACCAGTAGTAAAAAGAGAAAACTATCTGGCAAAAACAGTTGGTAAGCGCGACTTCCCATGGAGGGTGTTTATTATGGTTGAGAAAGACGGGGACCTTATTGAAAGTGAAATGGTTTACCGACTGGCCAAACCAAATCAACTTGATGATATTTCATGGATTAAGCCTGGTAAAGTTGCATGGGACTGGTGGAATGCATTAAATATATATGGAGTTGACTTTAAATCGGGGGTGAATACCAGTACTTATAAATATTTTATTGATTTTGCGGCTGAATTCGGACTGGAATACATCGTACTTGACGAAGGCTGGTACAAGCTGGGTGATCTGATGACACTAAATCCGGAAATTGATATGGAAGAGATATGCTCCTACGGAGAAAGTAAAAATGTCGGAATTATTTTGTGGGTTGTTTGGAAAACACTTGACGACCAATTGGAAGAATCACTTAATCAATTTAAAGAATGGGGCGTTAAAGGGATTAAAGTTGATTTCATGCAACGTGATGATGTCTGGATGGTTAATTATTATACCCGAATCGCCAAAGAAGCTGCTAAAAGGAAATTGCTAGTTGATTATCACGGTGCATATAAACCTTCCGGCTTACGTCGTACTTACCCAAATGTTATTACCCGGGAAGGTGTAAAAGGCCTTGAAAATTGCAAATGGTCAGCAGATATTACCCCTGAGCACAATCTCACTATACCTTTCATCAGAATGGTTGCGGGTCCTATGGATTATACTCCTGGAGCTATGGTCAATAAGAATCCAAAAAACTATAGCATCTCTTTTACCAGCCCAATGAGTATGGGTACACGTTTACATCAAATGGCCATGTATGTAGTCTATGAAAGTCCACTACAGATGCTTGCTGATAACCCATCCAATTATTATAAAGAGGAGGAATGTACCAAATTTATTTCCAAAGTGCCTGTTACCTGGGATGAAACAAAGGTATTGGATGCAAAAATAAGTGATTATGTATTAATTGCCCGGCGAAAAGGTAAGGATTGGTTTTTAGCTGCTATGACGGATGACCATGAAAGAGAGTTAGTAGTGGATCTTTCCTTTCTGGGTTCCGGCAATCATTCCATGGAAATGTTTAGTGATGGGATTAATGCCGGCCGTCATGCAAGTGATTACAAAAAGGAAGCGCTGACGGTTACATCAAATGACAAACTCACCATACGGCTTGCAAAAGGAGGTGGTTGGGTTGCCAGAATAAAATAAAAAAACTTCTAATAATCTTTCGTAATATTATTATTTTTAGTAATTCATTTAAAACATAATATTTTGACTTTGAGATACAGATACAAATTATTTCTTTTGATCACTGTTTTTTTGTTTCCTGGCATTCTTATAGCACAGGTACCTGGAGAAACCGTACAAAAAGCAAAAGATTTCCTGAGTCTTCTTGAGAATCAGAAATTTGAAGAGGCAACAGACTATTTTGCACCAATTGTTTACAATCAGTTACCTGCAAGCAGGCTTAAAGATATATGGATTCAGATAAATAATCAGGTCGGTTCGTTTGAAAAGCTTGTACGAAACCGTACTGAAACTATGAAAAACTGGAATGTGGTTTATCTCACTTGCAAGTTTGAAAAGTCCCTGCTTGATTTAAAACTTGTGTTTTCTGAGGAAGAAAAAATTACAGGTATCTTTTTTGTTCCATCCAAACCGGAAGTTGAATACCAGCTGCCACCTTATGCAATTAAAAATAATTATGAAGAGAACCCTCTAAAAGTAATCTCAGGTTCATATGAACTTCCAGGAACTTTAACTATTCCAAAAAATAAAGATTCTTTCCCCTTAATTGTATTTGTACATGGTTCAGGCCCGAATGACAGGGATGAAACCATCGGCCCTAACAAAATGTTTAAAGATCTTTCTACAGGCCTGGCAAGCATGGGAATAGCTACTCTCAGATATGATAAAAGGACATTTGTTTACAGGGAAGCGGATGATTTTATCACTCCGGAACCGGAAACTATAGAAGATGCACAAGCTGCGATTCTTCTTGGTGGTCAAGTACCCGGAGTTTCAGAAGTTTTGATTCTGGGACATTCACTTGGAGCCTATTTGCTTCCTGTAATTGCCACCGGTCAGGAAAACTTAAAGGGAATGATCATGATGGCAGGAAATGCACGCCCACTGGAAGACCTGATTCTTGAACAATTCACATACCTCCTTTCCCAGAATGGCATGACACCGGAAGAAGTACAAACATTTGATGATATAAAGACCAGGGTTAGCCGGGTAAAATCAGAAAACCTAACAGAAGATACCATGAGAGATCTCCTTCCTTTAAACATACCAGCTTCTTATTGGATGTATCTTAAGAATTATGAGCCTGTAAAAACCCTGAAAAAGCTAAAAATACCTGTCCTGGTCCTTCAGGGAGAAAGGGATTACCAGGTAACTATGAAAGATTTTGATATCTGGGAAAAAGGTCTCTCCCGGAAAAAGAACATCAACTTTCGTTCCTATGAAAAATTGAATCATTTATTTATGGAAGGAAAAGGTAAAAGTAATCCTCAGGAATATTCAATACCTTCTCATGCAGCACATTATGTAATAGAAGATATTGTTAACTGGGTTGAGGAACAGAAGTAAACCGACTTTTATTTCCCATATAA
>JAOZKQ010000012.1 GCA_029935275.1 Bacteroidales bacterium
AACAGGTGCTGTAATTGCGGCAATAACTACTTCTTTACCGGAAACAATCGGTGAGGCACGAAATTGGGATTATAGATTTTCCTGGATCAGGGATTCCGGAATGATTGTAGATGTATTGAGGTATATTGGGTATCATAAGGAGGCGCACGATTTTCTTAATTTCATCATCAATGTTATACCTGAAAAAGATGAGAAAATACAGATAATGTATGGTATCAGGGGTGAAAAGGACCTTACTGAGCATACCCTGGATCATTTAAAAGGATATAAAGATTCCCGGCCTGTAAGAATAGGAAACGCGGCTTATATTCAAAAGCAGCATGATATTGCAGGCGTTCTAATGGAGGTGATACTACAGGATTTTGAGTATTATAAAATTTCAACAGATCGTAGTGAAGAGCTATGGACAATAGTTCGTACTGTAATGCGCAAGATTGAAAAATATTGGCAGGGGGCTGATAAAGGAATATGGGAAATCAGGGGTGAAGAAAAACATTTTGTATCTTCAAAAGTACTTACCTGGGTTGGTGCAGACAGGGGAGTTAAAATTGCCAGATTATTAAAAAAGGAGAAATATGTACAGCCCTGGTTAGAAATATGTGATGCCATTAAGGCGGATATAATGGAAAATGGCTGGAATGAGGAAGTACAGGCATTTACCCAGTATTATGGTGGTAAAAACATGGATGCTTCTAATCTGTTAATGGAATCCTATGGATTTATTGATGCCATGGACCCTAAATATATCAGTACAGTTTTAAAAACTAAGGAAGAACTATTAAATGGGGGATTAATGTATCGCTATATAAATGAAGATGACTTTGGATTGCCCAGCTCTTCCTTCACAATATGTTCTTTCTGGATGATACAAAGCTTGTATAAAATTGGCGAAAAGGAAGAGGCCATAAAATATTTTAATGAAATACTAGGCTATGCAAATCATCTGGGATTGTATAGTGAAGATATTGATTTTAAAACGAAAAGATTATTAGGTAATTTCCCACAGGGTTATTCACATCTTGCATTGATGGAGACAGCCTACATTTTGAATTTGCATAAGCCAGATAAATAAATGCCATCGTATCATATTATTTTCCCCATAACATTTTGAATTGATCAGGAATATAATCAAGGATCATTTCATAAAGTTGTGGATTAATGTAGAACAGTTTAAAACTTTGTGGAATCAGTAATCAAGATTAGAATTATTCCTGATAATAACTCTATACATGAAAACAGATTGATGGAGCTTTGCAGTTAATTAGCCTGAAAGGCTCCAAGCTCATAGCATAGGGCAACGCCCTATGACAGTGATAAATATGGCAACTGCGCCCTGTAAGGGCAGAATACATATAGTATGACACCACCCTGAATATGAACACTAGTGTTGAATGTATTTTTGATTTTAGCTAGCTTTTGGTCAATACCTTACTGAAACTATTCTATTTTAAGATGTTGACCATAAGGTATTCATTCCCCAGTCATCCTTTGTTACATATTTAGCTAACAGCTAATGTGTTTCCAGACAAAAAGTCGCGGCATGAATAAATCTATTAAATTGATTATTAAACCCTTACAGGGTGAAATGAAATTAGCCTGATGTTTTCACAGGGCGGTGCCCTGTGCTAAGTTATCTCTGGCTTTCAGCCAGACTATCATTTCATGCCAGATAAAGGGGTCTCTATGGAAGATTTGATAAGTTCCTGGATATAATAGTTCCCCCCCCCATTCTATTTTAATTTAACCCACAACTTTTCTAAGTGATCCATAATCAATTAGTAAAAAAATAAGCCATAAAATTTAATTTATGGCTTATTTAAAACTATGAAAAAAACGCCTTTTAATCAGGCTTTTCTTTTACTGTAGTAACCAGAACTTAGACCATGCACTGTCCTTACCATCCTGTGCGGTAAATTCAGTTTCTACCAGATTTTCAATTGCATTCAGGTAATTTGTGTTGTTTCTGTTTTTCTCGTTATTACCGTACATAGCACGTAAAGGCATAGCATCACGTGTGGCTATTGGTCCTAAAGTAAGTGCCGGGAATCCTGTTCTTCTCCAGTCACAATGTGCTTCAGTAGCGTTTGTCCAGTTGGCAATCCATTTCTGCTCCATAAGCTGTTCCAGGGAACCATCATAAGCAACACCGGCTTCAGCAAGATAATCAGAAGCATCACCACCAATATCCCAGGTTTCAAATGAAGCTGTAACACCCTTTTCGTACCATTCTTGTTGTGAACCAACTGCCCATGTTTTTTGGGCTGCTTCAGCACGAATAAAACATACTTCCGCATAGGACATTAGTCTTGCTAATAATAAGTCTCCACTTGCTTCTTTATACATAGCATCCAGTTGAGAATTATGTACATTTGGTCCTCCCTGGATTACATTAGGATTAAGGTTCCAACCGGATCCATCACCTGTTGATGAAGCTATTGGCATGCCAGGATAATTATTTGTGTCAACAAGGACTTTCCCTGCTTCAATATCTGCAGGCCATGTATCTTTGTTATAAATTACCCAGTCCCTGGATGGCATTGAATCAGGATGTATATATCTGATTCCACCCACAATTATGTCTGCATTAGGGGATTGGGCTGTTGAAACCTTAATTGGGATTACAGCCTGATCAAACCAAACATCTAATCTTGGGTCGTTTCGTTCTATAAGTACATCCCTGAAACCTGCACAAAGCTGAAGCCTGTTGAAATTACTTTCAGAAGCATCAAAAGCAACTGCATTTGGCCAGGCATCAACTCCGTATGTGCCAGGATAACTCATTGTTGCATCATCATCAATAGATGTGAATATTGGGTATGTACTGACATCACCTATAATTTCATTGATACCATCACGTGCATAACTAGGAAGTTTTGTAGAAACACGCATGTAAAATCTCAACATCAGTGAGTTTGCCATCATTCTCCATTTTGCAGGATCGCCACCATATATAACATCAGCATCCGGATTGATCTCTTTATACTCACTCAGAGATTTTGAGAGCAGGGTGTTTGCTGTTTTAAGCTCTTCAATAATCCCTCTGTAAATTGTTTCCTGAGTGTCAAATACAGGAAAAAGGTCTTCCTGTGCACCTCCAGAACCTTTCAAAGCTGTAGTATAAGGTGCATCGCCCCACCAATCAGCAATATAAGCAAAGGTAAATGCCCTTAATACAATTGCAACACCCTGATGAAACTCCATATCTTCCTCAACAGACCTGTTGTACATATGCTGTAAGTTTCTAAGATTCGCATAAAAGCCATCCCAGTCAGCTTCCGAGTTCCATTCGTATTTATTGAGAGAAGAACCCCATCCGCTTTTTTGCACATATTGCATTACACCGGCAGAGCCACCGTCATAACCAGCTTTAAGATATGAGCTTGCAGCACTAGTGATCACTGTAGTTAACAGCAGGTTAGGATTCACCGTCTCCGGGTTGACCCCCTGCGGGTTCACGTTCAGTTCAGTAAGTTTATCTTCGCAGGAAGCAAACATTACCACTGACAGAACCAGAAATAATTTATATAATATTCTCATTATTTTCATGATTATTTAGTTTATAATATTAGAAGCTTATATTTAACTTAAAACCTATCGGGATTGACCAGGGAACTGCATTATATCTTTCGACACCCTGCATGAACTGGATCCCACTGCCCTGTACACCGCTTGTAGGCTGGAAAGCCATTTCAGGATCAATATTAATACCGGCTTTGGTCCATAGAATAATATTACGGCTATAAACCGAAACTGCAAGATTCTGTATTCCTTTAATTGCAGGAAGCTGGTATGTTAAAGAGATCTCTCTGAGTTTTATAAAATCAGCATCAAATGTAGAGTTGCGTGTATAGCTCCATCCATAATAGTCCTGGTATCTGATCAATGGTGTGTTTTCATCACCAAGGTTTTCACGTGTCATAATGAAATTACCACCATCATCATAATCACCTTCTACACCTGGCATAAATACACCATCATTAAGTGTAATACCATCTTCGGTAAACTGAATGCCACCAAGTTCTGCTGTTGGACCTCCAACCAGTACGAAAAATTCTCCGTCAGGAGACAGATATTCATCTGCATGATCCTTAAGATATTGGGGAACATCACTTACACCACTCAGGTCATGTACTTTATCTATCCATCTTTGTGTATGAAGGTCAGATTCTCCATAACGGAATGTTTGAGAAACAAATTGTCCACCTTTTCTCCAGTCAAGACTTGCACTAAGTGTAAATCTTTTAAAAGAAAGCGCTGTTTGCATACCAAGTATAAAGTCAGGATTGAAGTTCCCGATTACCGGGGCAACCCTGTTTCCGTCAGCATCCTGTAATGTTTTGTCAGAATCTTCCCAACCTTCATCATCAATGAGAGGCCATCCGTGGTAAGGTGAATTTGGATCATCTACACGTACCAGTGCACGGTCAATCATCTGTCCTATTTCATCACCTACCCATGAGTAAGCTCCACCTTTAGCAGCACCCCATAGTTTGATGTAATCAAATCCTTCATAAAGTGCCTCTACTGTTGTAGTATTGGTAGAAAAGACAAAATTAACATCCCAGTTCAGATCGCTGGTAATAATCGGAGTTCCTCCAATAGAAAATTCCAAACCTTTACTGGAAAGTAAACCAGCGTTAATTTGTTTATATGAATAACCTGATGAAGGAGGAAGTCCAATACCCAGGATCTGATTTTTGTTTTCAGCCTGGTAGTATGTTATTTCTCCTTTTAAACGATTGCTGAAGAGTGCAAGATCAGCACCAATTTCCCAGGATGTTTGCATCTCGGGTTGAAGATTAGGAAGTAACAAAGTTCCTGAAGTTGACATACGTATCTGGTTACCCCAGTCACCACCTTTACCCATAGTGGAGATCAAACTGTATGGGCTAGTATCGTTACCAACCTGTGCCCAGCCTCCTCTAATTTTTAAGAGAGAAACTCTGCTGCCTAAATCTAACATATTATTCAATAATACACTAAGCGATGCAGATGGGTAGAAATAAGAACGGTTTTCTTTAGGAAGCGTGCTTGACCAGTCATTTCTTCCTGTAAGGTCCAGATAAATCATATTTCTAAAACCGATTGAAGCTATGCCATAAATACTGTAAATACCCTTCTGGCTGTAACCGGAGGAATAGGCTATGTTGTCCGGAGCAATATTGGAAAGAGAGAAAATATTTGGTATGATCAGGCCTGTACCTCCTCTTTTTGATTGTGTTAAGATACTTGAACTATAGCGGTACATATAGTTGCCACCAACAGAAGCTGTAATGCTAAAGTCATCATAAGATTTATTAAATGATAATCTGGCTTCATAATTCTGCTCTTTTCTGTGTAGTTCTTGTATGCCATAGAAACCATTGGGTTCCTTGGAATAACTGGGGGCTATTTTCGTTTCACGAGTTTCATTATACTGGTCGTGGTTATAACGGGCCATCAACGATAATGAGGGCATAAATTCCCAGTCAACCCTGGCATTACCGTACACCCTGTTTCTTTGGAAGGGATTTAATACTTCGTAAGCAAGAAAGTATGGGTTATTCATCATATCATCCTTCCCATAGGTACCATCAGGATTAACTACAAGGTTATAAGGGGCTCTTTGTTGTAATCCTTCTTTTCCTTCTTCCCAGTAATCCTTCAAATCATTTATATCGATATGAGGATTAGTATCGTAAAGATATTTTAATGGGTTTGCCTTACGATCACCTGCATGGCGGTTATCTGCCCCTGTAGTAGCATAGTTAATGTTTGTTGTAACAGTCAGGTTATCGAGAAGATTTATCCCTAAGTTCAGGCCTATAGTGTTCCTGTGCAGATCACTGTTAGGAACAACACCCTTATTTTGCATATTATTATAAGATACCCTGTAGTTAAGCATATCCGTTGAATTTGCGATAGCGACACCATTTGTAGTGGTGTATCCTTTTTGGAAGAAATTCTTCCAGTTATCAGGATGAGATTCCAGCGGGCGGGCTTCAAGATTACCTTCAGCATCAAAAAATGGCCACTGATATGCCATCATACCTTTGTCCAGTTCAGGTCCTACCCAGTATGAATCTCCTGCAGGAACAGAATAATATGGTAAACCATTGTTTGGACGGTTATCCTGAGTATAGGGACGCCTGCCATTGGCAAATTTTGTATGCTTTTCAAGATACTTGTATGGGTTATCAATAATCGTGTTTGAAGTTATTGTAACACCAATTCCTTTATTTTTTTTACCGGATTTTGTGGTGATAAGTACAACACCGTTACCGGCCCTTGAACCATAAAGTGCGGCAGCACTTGGCCCTTTAAGAACAGTCATACTTTCAATATCTTCAGGGTTAATGTCAGAGATAGCATTACCATAATCTACTGGTGCATCCTTGGCCATTTCCTGTACATTGTTAAGCGTATTGTTCATAGGAATACCATCAACAACAAACAGTGGCTGGTTGTCACTTGTTAAAGATGTTGCACCACGAATTACCATACTAATTGAAGAACCCGTTACACCGGTAGAATTTACAACTACACCTGAAATTCTTCCTGCAAGTGCATTCATTACGTTTTCCTGACCAATATCAGTAAGGTCTTCTCCATCGACTTGGCCAACAGCATAACCAAGAGATTTTTTTTCTCTTGAAATGCCAAGAGCTGTTACAACTACTTCATCAACCTGAAGAGCGTCTTCCTCCATAATGATGCTAAATACAGACTGATTTGCAATGTCCACTTGCAGGGTTTTCATTCCCACGAATGAAAAAATCAGTTTCTGCGCATCTGAGGCTACGGTTATGGTAAAATTACCATCCACATCGGTTATTGTCCCGGTGGTTGTTCCTTCAACAGTAATAGTTGCCCCTGGTACGGGCATACCGTCTTCTTGTGAAGTAACATTTCCTGTGAGTACTCTGTCCTGTTGGGCAAATACTCCGCCAATGAGTGCAAAAAGCAACACAAAGGCCACTAAAAGATTTTTTCTCATAGATTAAGAATTTAAGTTAATAATTAGGTGTTTGCATTAATTTTGTGTTTTAAGATAATATAAAAATTACATAAAACCTAAATTGCATAACAAATAAAAGGAAAAATTGAACTTGATTCTACATTAATTTATTTAAAAGCTTGTAGAATTTTAACCCTATGGCAAAAAGTATAGTGACTAAAACAGGCTGACAGATAAAATATATTGAGCTTAGGTTAAATTAATATTAGCCTAAAATGGATTAAGTGGTTGATCTGGTGTTAAATATCAGGTTTTAGGGGAGACAACCAGTTTTGTTAAAAAGATAACACGTTGATAAATTTAGAATGACCGGACCTGAGATCTATTTATTTTGGACTGGAGTTAGAGAATTAGCTCCAGTTTTCCACATTGGGATTTACCTTTACAAAAAAGACATTTTTTATTTACAAGTCTTAAACACCGAAGGTGCGGGAATCATCAGCCCAAGGCGTAACGGGGTTAGTAAAATTTATGTCCTCCAGACATTATATCCGCCAACTGGCGGATTAAACGACCAATAACCGTGGGTTACACCCACGGTTAAACGAACAAATACATAAAGAACCCTGAAGTGGGTTCAACCCTTGATTCACATTATAAAGAAATGAATAGAATCGACGAGTTCTTTAATCACTATTATACAACTCAATAGTTTGTTAAACTTTTCAAATATAATATATTGGGATAAATCTCAGAATGTTTGTTAGATATGTATTTCTCCGGCCTTTAAAAATTTTGAAATCTCATCATTAGTGAGTTCGAGAGTAAACCTGAAGTAAATACCTTTTTTTTGGTGTGGAGAAAGCTCCTTCAATAGCTTTATAAGCAACTTGCTTTTGAATGTTGATGTTCATAAAAGATGATATTATGCTCAATAGAATAGCGAGCTCCAAAAACATAATCATCCGAATTAAATGAATGGTCATATCTATGTTATCATTTTAATAACCGGATTAGCCTTCTTTTAAAGGGTCTGTTTTTGAAATATTTTGGATTTACATCGATTTCATTTACATCGGTATAAATTTCGATTTCACTTAAAAATCTATATATTTATCCTGTCATTTAAAAACTTTTTTATGTATAATTCAAATAAATATCAAATCATATTTTTTCTGATTTTCCTGATTTCATCAAATATATATGCATCATCAGATGTTCAAAAAATTCAGGGCTTTTCAAATGCGACAATTTATACACCTAAACAACATAAAACTGAATTGAAAAAGGTGATTGAAGTGCTGCAGGAAGAAGTGCAAAAGCGAAGTGGTGTCTTATGGCCGGTATCCAAAAAACTAAATAAAAAAGATCGACCTCAAATAATAATTGCATTTGAGGATGATAGAAATAATCTGCCGGAAGCCTGGAAAAATGAAATAGATCAATTGGATGAAATTGGATCTGAAGGATACCGGATAATAGTATTATCAGATGTGAATAAGGTTATTATCATTGCAAATGATAAAAGAGGCGCATTGTACGGCGTTGGGAAATTGTTGCGAAAAATGACAATGAGAAGTGGTGAGGTACTTATACCAAATGAAATGAAGATATCCTCCACACCCCGGTATCAGATCAGGGGCCATCAACTAGGATATCGTCCCAAAACTAATTCCTACGATGCCTGGTCAATTGCACAGTTCGACCAATACATCCGGGAACTGGCCATCTTTGGAGCAAACAGCATCGAGATCATGCCACCGGAAACTGATGATGATTTGCCAAATAGCCTTATGCAAATCCCGGCAACTGAAATGATCATTGCCCAATCTTCCATATGTGATGCCTATGATCTGGATGTATGGATGTGGTATCCAAATATTGGATCTGACTTTACACATCCGGATTTCATTCAAAAAGAACTTAAAGAGCGACACGAGGTGTTTTCAAAGTTGAAAAGACTTGATCATGTGTTCGTTCCGGGGGGTGATCCCGGACACCTGGAACCTGACGTTCTCTTCAGCTGGCTAATAAAAATGTCTTCAGTATTGCATCAATCGCATCCTAATGCAAAAATTTGGGTTTCACCCCAGTTATCACGTCCTTCCAAAGAATGGGTTGATAAATTCTTTACTCATATTAATAAAAAATATGAATGGCTCGGCGGGGTTGTTTTCGGCCCCTGGGTTAAAACACCTCTGGAAGAAATCAGGAAAATTGTTGATGCCGACATTCCCATCCGGCGATATCCGGATATTACACATACCATTAGTTCGCAATATCCAATACCAAAATGGGATCTGGCCTTTACCAACACCCTTGGGAGGGAATGCATTAATCCTCGTCCAAATGACGAAAAAATGATCCATAATGCCCTGGATCAGTTCGCCAATGGTAGCCTGAGTTATTCAGAGGGCACCAACGATGATGTAAATAAATTTATATGGAGTGACCAGGACTGGGATCCGGGAATACCGGTAATTGAGACTCTCCGGGATTACGCACGGTTTTTCATTGGTCCGGATTACGAAGAAGATATTGCACAGGGCTTTTTATCTCAGGAACAACATTTTGATGGGCCGCTTATTACCAACGAACACGTTCAGAATACCCTTATGCAATGGCAAAATATCGAGGAACGAAGCTCATCTGCTGTCCGGGCAAACTTTCGTTTTCAAATGGGGCTCATTCGTGCTTATTTCGATGCTTATGTCCAAAAACGATTAATCTACGAAACATATCTTGAACAACAAGCAAAAGAAGACTTAAGTAATTATACTGAAACAGGTGTCGGTGTAGCTATTGAAAATTGCAAATCAACTTTGGCCAAAGCATGGCTGGAACCGATCTATCCAGAATATAAAATTAAATGTGAAAAACTTGCTGATGATTTATTTAATAGTATTGGAGCGCAATTGACCATTGAAAAACATGGAGCATCACCAGGGCGAGGAAATTTCATCGATAATATTAACCATCCCTTGAATGATGCTGCATGGATTCTTTCAGAATTGGGCAGGGTAGAAAACTCAGATTATGCAGGTCATAAAATAGAAATAATCAATGGTATTCTGCATCGAACCAATCCTGGTCCCGGCGGTTTTTATGATAACTTCGGCAACATTGCAAGTTGGAAAAAAGTAATTATACAACATGATATATCCACAGACCCAGGCACTCTCCTAACACCCCGGGTTGGCTTTGGTGTAGGGGCAAAAGATGTGGTTTGGGTTCATAAGATCACTTCAAAAAATTTCAAAGGTCAGGCAGCACCCATGTCCTGGATGAATCAAATAACAACATTGTATGACCAACCTTTAAAAATAGAGTACAAAAATTTAAATCCTTCAGAATCCTACAAGATCAGAATTGCCTATACCGGGCGCTTCAGAACACATTTGAAAATGATGGCCGATGACATCCAGGTGCACGATTATATAAAAACCGGCGTACAACCTCTTTATGAGTTCCCGATTCCACAGGAAGCTCTTAGAGATGGAAAGGTCATTTTTACATGGACTTGTGGAAAAGCGGAACGGGGTTCCCAGGTTTCTGAAATATGGATCATTAAAAAACCTAATTGAGCTATTTCAATTTAAACAACTCCACCCCATTATCATAAAACATCCTTTTTGCAATACCTTTGGCTTCTCTCTCAGTGAAATATCCGGGTTTAATTTTTTCAATCAAGACTTTTGGAAACAATTGCCTTTGGCATAAGCGATTGTCCGAACGTGTTTTCAACATTATGGTAATCACCTCCCAAAGCCATAATTTCAACATTTTACTCCCGGATCAACCATGCCTCAGAAACAATTGTTCCCCACCCTCCTGAATTTCTCCACTGCTCCACTGTTACCCTGTCGCCATTAGCCACGTCCGGGGCTTTTTCAAACCGGATTTCCAACTTTCCGTCTTGTGTTGCCTTCTTAGGGATTTCAAAAGTAAAAAAATCGCTCATCTGTAGCGGTAGCTCTACATTATCAGCAATAAGGATGTCATCCGCATAAATAGATTCTGACTTTTGATTCATTCGCATAGCATAGCGGTCCTGATACCAGGGCCTGACAAGTGTAAAACGTATTTTATACTTAGCATCAGGATCGAGATCCCTGTATTGCAGAGTAACGCCCTGACCTTCATCTTGCGTGAAATGCATGGAGCGCTGACTCGGACGGTTACCCTCCGAAAGCATCTTTGAGACATAAGGTTGCCCATGGTCATAGGGATAACCAAAAACTACATTTGGTGCTATATTGGCGGTACCGAGGTTGTCATATACACCACCTTCACCCGGATTTTCATAATCAATGATCATGGAAAGAATTTCAGCTCTTTTACTTTTTGGAGCCTCCAAAGCGCGATTTAGCTGGCGTTTTAGCCACCCTAAACCAATAAAATCATGATTCAGGTTAAAATAGCCATCACTGCGAACACCAAATATCACATTGCTTTCATCCCCCAGCTTACCGGCTTCTACCCGTAAACTTTTCATTTCAGCAGTTTCATTTTTTTGGTTATTCATCAGGGTTAAAGCTTGTATAATATCCTCTTTCTTTTTTCCGTTCTTCATAGATAGCGATACGATGGTTTCTACATCCTGTTGTAATCGAATTTGTTGCTCCGCCGACAATTGGACATACCTGTCCAGGGTGCCTTTTTGCATATACATGCGCCACAACCAGTTGTCATTCATTATCTCCTCAGTCATTACTTCCCCTGCTCTCTTCACGAAATTATAATATTTCAAAATACCTTCTTTTTCCGGCAATCGCACACCAGGTATCTCTTCAATGTTTTCTTCCAACTGGAAAATTGCCTTTGCCATATATGGTGCCGATTCACCACCAAACCAGGTTATACAGTATTCGTTCACCACCTCTTCAACCGACATACGTGGTGACCACAATAACCGCTGCCACATCCATTGATTGAAATGATCGTGATGACCGCTGGAATGCGTGATATCTCCTACACTATATGGCATTAAATCATTGAAAACACGGTGGTAAAACCTTGGCCAGGCGTAAAAAGTAAGGCGGTTATATACCATGGTCAGGAACTGATCAGGCCGTCTTTCATATATTTCATGACTCCAGTGTGGCGGCAGATCCCCGTTCCTGTCTGCCCGGGGATACATCTGTATATAGGCATGTTGGGCGTATTTCCAATGTGTTATTTCACTATAGTAAACCAAAGAATGCCATGGCGGTAATTGATGAAGGATCTCTTTTGGGTATAATCGATAAGGACCAAATCCCGGATATCTGAACAGGTCCATACGATGGGTTTGCCTGTGACCCGGCTGCCATGAGGTGGCGTCAGATCCAGGTCCGTAACCCCAGCTCCACAACCATTTTCGCGGTTTTTCGCGTAAATATTTAAAAATGACATTATCATCATCGTTGTCGAATTTTTGATTCGTAAACATGATGCGTGTCTCAGGATGGTAGTAATGAATAATTCCGGCCATTTCTTCCACCAATGTAATAAACGTCAGGCCATAGGGGTCGCATTTATCACATTCACATCCCCCACCATCACCACCATGAAAACTTATAACATCAAATGAGGGGCTATTCTTAAAATACTGATCGCACTTCTTCAACATGTACTTTCTAGCTTCGGGGACTGACAAACAAACATAGCCAGTTCTCCCAATTGATTCTGAAGCTATCCATTCTTTTGGTACCGCTTCACCTGCAGTATTGGCGCCAAAACCTCCCTTGGTCATCAAGCCATACGATTTAATGAAATCAAATATTGGACCGGGCCTGGTAGGGAAAATATTTGCTCCTGCAAAAGCATAATCAAGTATAACCCTTTGGGTTTCTTCATCTGTCCAATTACGAACATGTGACAACTTCTTTGCCACATGACTCTGACCATATTGAGTTCCTCGAATTTCAAAAGCAGGTGCTGTACGAATATTCAATTTTTCAGGAAATTCAATTGATGCTTTATCAAACCGTACCTGCCTTAGGATTTCGCCAACTGCATAAAGACATCCACGATCGTCATTACCTGCAACCATCAACATGTTGTCCCCTATCCAACGTAAAAGAAATCCTTCGGGGCCAGGAGCTATATCAGTAAGTTTTGGAATCCGGAATTTTTCAAATTGATCTGAAATAATACTATGATGATCCGGCCTTCCCAATAAGATCAAGAGTTCATTCTCCCTTGAAGTGGCTAACCCGCGTTCCAACCTAATTTCCGGATGGCCTGTTTCCATGAAACGAGCCCTTAACAATTCAGCAACTTTTACCTCTACATTATCAGAAGACTGACCGATGCTGATCGCAATTTTATTAAACGACCTCTGGGCATAAACAGGCATACTGAATAATAATATCATTATAAAAAATGCTACATATTCTCGTGCTTTCATATTGCGCATAGTTTTTTTGTAAAAATGAAACTTTCGTATTAAATAAGTATCTTAAAAATAATGTTTTATTACATATTGACAATAAAAATGACAAGGCAAAAAAACAGGAGACTCCAGACATGAAACCTCCTGTTTTTTTGATTTACAAATACTTATTCAATCAATAAATGCCAAATCAATTATTGAATAAAAGACAATACTACCAGGGCTTACCTGTCCCTTGCAGTAACCACATTTTTGAATATGAGTGATCTTTGCTTTGACCAGTGGGTACATTCGGTGTAGCCTCAAGCCTGTCAACAGCAGCATTATAATTTACCAGGTACTTTGGATCCTGGTTTGGAGATGGATAAAAGAAACGTAACGGAAGCTTGTCGCCATACATGGTAACAGGTCCTGTTTGTAAATCTGGGAATCCTGTTCTTCTCCAATCAAACCATGATTCAATGCCCATCCAAAGCGATATCCATTTCTGATCCATTATCCTTTCCAATTGATCCGGAGCGTTGGTTAAATCTACATCCGGATTATTATAATAAGTATCAAAATCAAACCCACCGGTAGCATTTTCAACTCCATAGTCATCAAAGGAAGCTTGTATTCCATTCCGGTAATGTTCTTCAGCACTTCCTGTAACATTAAACCCACCCAAAAATGCCGCTTCGGCCAAAATAAAATCCACTTCGCTCAGGGTCAATAATCTTACTTTAACGTATTCGTTTACATCTTCCCTGTATCTGTCGTGAATATAAGATATATATGGATTCTTTTCAGAGTCATATTCATTGGGATCATCTCCTTTGTTGTAATCCAATGCAATACTACCCGCCAATCCAGGAGGTAAGCCGACATAAAGAGATGTGTCAGTACTTTGAGTAGGAGGCACATAAGTTACTACCTGTGATTCCCCGTAAATGTTGGTAATATTAAAATCAGTTTCCACTGCCACACCATCATCCCATTTACGCAGAACAGGCTGCATCCAACGATCCAATCTGGGATCATTGATTGTTTTTAGTTTATCAACAATCGTTTTGCAGGGCTTATCCCCAAATCCTGGATTTGCTGTCCGTAAAGGCCCTCCGGGAGCTGCATCATTTGCGGTTATGCCTAAAAATTCCATTATGGCATTATCATCATTGCTGGTAAAGACATAATTGCTTGCATCATTAAATTCGTTAAAGATATTCATGCCTATTGCCTCCATATCGGAACGTTTATTATACAGTCGCATACAGTACCTCAATCTCAGCGAATTTGCAAACCGTCTCCATTTGTCCGGATCTCCCTGATATATTACATCTGCCGATGCACTTATTGGTGTAACCGTAACATCCACATTGGCCAGCAATTCACTGGCAGTTCTCAGATCTTCAAGTATTCCTTTGTAGATATCTTTTTGTTCGTCATATTTAGGAAAGTACAGCTCATCATTAGCACTTAAACTCTCCGAGTAAGGGCAATCGCCATACAAATCTGTAGTTAATCCAAAAATGAAAGATTTCATAACAAGCGATACTCCTTCGAAAAAAGGATGTTCATCTTTTAAGGCCTTCTCATAAATTATTTCATTGTTTCTAAGTATATGATAATAATAGCTCCAACTCCCTGTAGGCCAGTCATAACTATTCACTCTCAATGCATTAAAATCCGTACCTCTTTGGGTATATTGCATTGCACCGGAGATATTTTCTGCTTCTCTCCCGAGCCCATTATAAAATTTAGAGGTTTCTGTTAATACATATGTCAGAATATAGTTAGAAGAAACCTCTTCAGGACTATTCGGATTTATATTCATCTCATCAAGTTTATGGCATGATGATAATGGAATTAGAATCCATATAACTAACATTAAAAGGATTTTATATAAATTTTTCATTAGTTTGTATATTTAAAATTCAACATTAAGTTTAAATCCATAAGAAGCTATCCATGGTAGGGCATTATAATATTCAACCCCTTGTAGCCAGCGTGATCCTCCTTTAAATGCCCGCTCAGGATCAAAGTCTACACCTGCTGCAGTCCATTCAAAAATATTCTTAGCAATCAGGGAAATGGATACATTTTGCATGCTGAGTTTTTGAGTAAATGTACTGGGAAGGTTATAGGTAATAGCCAATTCCCGTATTTTTACATAGGTAGCACTGTAAAGGTTTTTATCTGCTAATGTTCTGACTATTTTTTTATTTGCGGTAAACGGGGTTAACCAGACTGTTCCAGGACCTCCGAGATTTTCAACATAAACTTTATTACCTTCACCATCTGTCTCTTCCCTTACACCTGGATGAAAACATGCATCGTTTTCTCTGCCAAGACCCGGATCACCCCATGAAAAACCTCCCAGATCCTCGGTTCTACCACCTACCCAGTATCCAAAAAACGCATTAGTATTTTCCTTTATCTGATCTACAATGCTTCTGTCTGGGTCAAAAGGAGTACCCGAAAATGTATTTTCCAGTTGCCCATTATTTCTTAAAAATACCATTGTTCTGGAATAGAACTCTCCGCCCTGACGCCAGTCGATATTTGCGTAAAGTGAAAATGATTTGTAAGAAAAAGTGGGTTGGATACCCATGATAAAATCATGGTTAAAATTACCGATCTTTTCAAGATGATCAGGATCATTGTCTTTTTGAATAATCCCACCGCTGGATATGATTGGATAACCATAATAAGGTGAACTTTCATCCGTAACAGTAAGCATGGGTTTCTGGTATATATCGCCTATGGTTTCTCCAACATAAGTCCGGACAATAGCTGTTCCTTCCCCTCCAAAGCTGAAATAGCTTATGCCTTCTGCAAGTTCCTCAATTGTTGTCCTGCTCCTGGTTATGTTGATATTCATATCCCACCTGAAGTCTCCTGCAATCACCGGGGTAGTTTGAAACGCAAATTCCCATCCCTTATTTGTAATTAGCCCGGCATTTATTTGTTTACTACTTGCACCTGATTCAATTGGTAATCCTATATTCAATACCTGGTTTCTATTATTAACGGCATAATAGGTTGCTTCCAGGCCAAGCCTGTTATTAAAAAACTTAAGGTCAATACCAATCTCTTTTGAAGTAGCAATCTCAGGCTTTAGGTTGGTGTTTTTAAGGGTTCCTCCCATATACATTTGTTTTGAATTACCCCAGTCTTGTGCGGTAGAATAATATTGATTTAGCTGATATGGACCTACATCATTACCTACCTGGGCCACACCCCCTCTAAGTTTCATAAAAGTTAGCCAATCGGGTAAGGAAATCATTTTTGAAATAATTAATCCTAAAGAAGCTGAAGGATAGAAGTATGAATTGTTTTCCTTTGGTAATGTACTCGACCAATCGTTTCTTGCAGTCAGATCTAGGAATACCATATGTTTGAAACCAATCGAAGCCATTCCGTATATACCATATATCGTTTTTTCATACCATGAACTATTATAAAGAACAGTTCCCGGAACAGCATTTGACATACTATATACATTAGGCACAACCATTGATTTGGCTTCATTTCTCATAAGTTTGCCATACTGATACATATTATTAAAGCCGACTAATGCATTAACATCCCACACCTCATTAAAAGTTTTATTGTATGAAAGTATCATATCAATATTGGCTTCCTTTCTGTATATTGATTCAGTATTGTACCCTCCTTCCCATTGTCCATAGGTACTAAAAGCTTTTTTTGACTCTCTGCCTTCAGAATAGCTATCTCTTGTATAACGTCCTGTAAGGGTCAAACCATCGATGATTTCCCAATCGAATTGTACTTTACTTACAGTCCTGTCCCTTACAAATGAAATGGTATTTTCATGGGCAAGGAACCAAGGATTGTTTTGCTTATGTTTATATTTTAGTTGCTGAATATTTTCCATTCCCGGTATCCAGTAATTTTCCAGGTCAAGTATATTCACATGGGCTGACATCTCATAAACACTCCTTACAGGAGTATTCCTTCCCCCATCAATAACTGGTCGATTATCAGAACCCGATTCAACTATCCCAATACTTCCCTCTACTTTAAGATTAGGTGTGAGGTTATATGACGCATTAAGATCGATTGAATTTCTCTTAAGATCTGTGTTTGGGACAATACCCTTATTTCTCATATCACCAACAGATAATCTAAAAGCACCATCATTGTTGTTACCGGACACGGATATGTTGTTTGTAAAAGTAGTACCTGTTTGATAGTAATCCGTTAGCCTGTTGTCATAGGAGACCAAAGGTGCCGGTTCGCCGTTTGTATTCCATTGCACCCACATCTCTCCTGCATCCAGACGAGCACCCCAATTTTCATTTTCGGACTCTTCAAAAACATGAACTCCCGCTTTCCCAGGGCCGAACTTAGTTTGATATTGAATATATTTATAAGGAACATCGAAAGTTACAGCTGAATTCACATTTACTCCAATGCCTTTTTTTGCACTCTTTCCTGATTTTGTTGTAATAAGGACAACTCCATTTCCAGCTCTTGAACCATAGAGGGCAGCAGCACTGGGGCCTTTAAGGACGGAAACACTTTCAATATCGTTTGGATTTAAATCTGATATGGGATTTCCCAAATCGGCACCCATATAGAAGTTATTCAAACTGTTGGTTACCGGTACTCCATTAATCACAAATAGAGGTTGGTTATCGTTGTTCAGAGAAGTTGCACCCCTGATGATCATGCTTACCGAAGAGCCAACTAATCCGTCCATCTGTGATATTGTAACTCCGGCAACCTTTCCGGAAAGTCCATTAAGGACATTCTCCTGGGGTGTATTGTTTATTTCATCACCTTCAACTTTTTCTATTGAATAGCCCAAAGACATCTTTTCTCTGGATATTCCCAGTGCTGTAACAATAACTTCATCCATTCCAATGGATGCTGAAACTAAAGAAACATTTATAACAGATTGATTTCCAACTGTAATCTCCTGAGGAATCATCCCAACATAAGAAAATACAAGGACTGAGTTGGCCCCAGGTACATCAATAGTGAAATTTCCATCTAATCCTGTTATTGTGCCTGTGTTAGCACCTTTTATCCTGATTGTAACACCAGGTAAGCTTTCACCTGTCTCTGAGGTTACTGTCCCGGTAATTTCCAGGTCTTGAGTATTCTTTTTTGCCCTGATAACAATTACCTTGT
>JAOZKQ010000598.1 GCA_029935275.1 Bacteroidales bacterium
ACTTTCGCCTGACGCCGGGATTTTCTTTCTCTTAACTTCTTAAGATTGTATGACATATTACTGTACTCCCGATTAACTACCATTATGGATTGATCTAATTCATCTACACCGTATTGTATTATCCTGTCTATATCGTATTCCTGCCTCATATACCTAAAGAAGTTTTCCTGGGACCACCTGGAAAACATATATAAGGCTATCAAATCCGTGGGCATTTTATAGTTGGTGGTAATCACACTGGTTTGGTGACCGGTATCGGTAAGCCTGCGTACCTCCCGTAATTCAACGCCATTGAGTCCTACCTGTTTCTCGCATAATTCCATGGTTGTCCCTACCTCGGTATCAATATCATAAGAAGAAAAATCTTTCTCATCCCATTTATCTTTTACATTTTTTCTGTAGGTGATTACCGCTATGCGGAAGCATTCCCATAGATGCTTAAAAAACACAGGGCTGTAAGCTTCTCTGTCAAATACCAGGGTGAACCTGGGAAGTAACTCATCCGAGTCGAGCTCCTGCTGGCTGATTCTGCCATTTGTCAACTCAAGCAACCTGGGAACCAATTGGGTTGTGATCATCTCCTGCAGTTTCTCATTGACCTGGCCGGTAACATAGAAATAGGGCAATCCATCCGCATTATTCACCCAGAATTCCACCATACCGGGCAAGCAAAGCTTTTGGCGGCTCACATGTTTTTTGCCCAGGTTAGCAAGGTGGCCATGGTAAACCTGAACATGGCCGTCTATATAATATATGCTGGTGTCCTCTTGGTTGATCCACTCCCCTGAAAGGTAGGCATTCCACTCAGAGGCCATCTCCTGCATATTTAACTCTTTGATCATCCCTCTCAGGCAGCGGGCCTCGGGGATCCTGTCCAGACCTAGTAATTTTCCCATTTCACCAGGGCTGTGGTGTTTGAGTTGTTCTATGCTTTTAATGCGGCACAGGTACATGACTGCCACAGTGAGTAGCGTGCTGTCAAAATCATAGTATCCTGAAAGCCTCTGTGAATAATATTGCTTATAGCTCAACAGACCGTTGGCTAACAGGAAAGGAAGCAAAAACAATACACCTCCATATTCAACACTTTCACAGGAATCAAAAGAAATATCTGATTGTGCCAGGCCTAAAGCAGCAAATACCCGGTCCTCTATCCGTGTGGCTCCTACACCAATCATATCAGATGCCAGAAAATCGACAATATCTCTCTCCCGGGGAGTAGAGGCAGGAATGGGTGCTAAATCAGTTTTTTTTTTAAAGTACCCGCTTTTAGGTGGTAACGAATAGCACTTTCACTTACCCCAATCGTTTTTGCCGTGCCCTGTTGAGAATGCCCAAGGTCTAATAACCGTTGGGCCTCTTCTATTTTCCCCGGAGTAAACTTGTGACACTGTCCCCGTGTTTCCTTCCTGTTGAAAAAGTACCCCATACCATGATCACGTAAGCTTTTGGCGTATCTCTCTACATTTTTTTTCTGCACTCCTAACGCTTCACTTAACTCTTTAATACTACAGAACTTATTATTGACAAGGGTCGCCAATACAAAACGGTAACCATTCTTATCTTCCTTTTCATGGCAATATACCGGCATGCCGTTTACAAAATAATGGACAAAGTCATCCTGTTGCTTGAATCCAACTTGATAATTAACCATCTTTATATCCTCAGGGAAAATTGGAAGTATCTGCTGCATATCTGATTTTTCCGGCTAATTTACGACAATTTGTATCTGCGACATATAAGGCGTAATTATCTGATCCACAAGAAGGG
>JAOZKQ010000599.1 GCA_029935275.1 Bacteroidales bacterium
CCTTCATTATTCCCATCAACTTATCTTCCGGCAATTTTGAAATAGCAGATAAACCTTTAGCAAGTATTTCACCATGACTCCGGTGGGAACCAAAGATAAGATCATCCACTGAAAGGCCGTAAGCCATACCTACTGCAGAAGCTTCCTGCCCAATAGAAAGGTGTGCAGGACCAGGATGATTATAACTTACTCCATTATATTCATTGGTGGTTTTAATTCTATTCAACATAAGCTCAAACTCGCGAATAACAGCCATATCATAATAAATTTTTAACAGTTCATCCTTACTGAAATTTTTCTTTTCATCTGAAACTGTTTTCTGATAAGTATTAACCGGAATAGGTTGAAATTCTATTTTACCAGCTTTTCTTGATGCTTTTGGGTCTATAAATAAATTTTTTGGCATGATAATTTAATGTTTAAATGCGTGAATGTTTAAATGCTGAAATGCATGAATGCTATAATGTGTGAATGCTATAATGCTATAATGCGTGAATGCTAAAATTAGTTAGTAATTTTTCTCAATACTAGATGTTAAGCTTTTAAATAACAGGATCAAACTTTTCGATTTCATCTTTGATAGATTTAAGGAAACGGGAAGCCGGAGCTCCATCTATTGCCTGATGGTTATAAGTTAGAGACAGTCCAATATGTGGTACAAATCCCAGAATTCCGCCACCTGTATCCGCAGGCCTTGGAGTAATGGTATTTACACCAAGAATTCCAACCTGAGGAAGATTTAATACAGGTGTAAACATCTCTACGCCATATACACCCAGGTTTGAAACAGTAAAGGTAGCTGCTTCAGGTGATAAGAGGTCCGGGTCAATTTTCCCGGTCTGACATTGCTCGGCAATTTTCTTCAAACTTCTCGAAAGGCCTGCCAGTGAATAATCCTGAGCATCCTTCAATACAGGCACCATTAATCCTCTTTCAGTGTCAACTGCCATTCCCAGATGCACCGGAGAAAACTGCAGGATCGCATCTCCTGTATAATGGGCATTTGCCTCAGGATTTGATTGCAAAGCCTTAATGGTTGCATAGCAGACCATATCATTCAGCGTTATATTGGGAATTTTCCCATTTTCCATTTCCTTTTTAACCCAGGTTCTTAATTCGAGCAACATCCGTGCGTCTGCACTAAGATGATGTGTCAGCTGGGCAGAATTCTGTAATGAAGCCTGCATTGCACTTGCAATAATTTTCCGGATATTTGACAAAGGAACCCTTGTAAATTCCATATTGCCGGCCTTTGCATTTTGGTCTGCATTGTCTGCATTATACAGATCCTTTGAAGTAACCCTGTCTCCCTTATTAAATTTCGCAGAATCATAAGCCAGATGATCCATTTCCATTTTCTTACGTGCAAGTGGAGTAATCGCCGGTTGGGAAGCCGCCGCAGCAATAATATCTCTCTCAATTATCCTCCCTTTCGGCCCGGTACCCCTCATGTTTTCTATAAGCACCCCTTTTTCTACTGCCTTTTTTCTGGCCCTTGGTGAAATACGGATCTTTTCATTTTCCGGTTCTTCAGGTTCCTCCAGATTTATTACCTGAGCAGCAAGCTCCTCTACTTCTTTTTCCCGGGGTATTTCCTCAGAAACAATTGTTCCCCCGGGGCGGAATGATTCTGATTCTTCACCCTCATTACCAATTACACAAACATTGGTAAGTACAGGAACCTCATCCCCATCATCAAAGAATACCTCCAGCAGAATTCCTGCCACAGTAGATTCTTCATCAAAAGCAGCTTTATCTGTTTCATA
>JAOZKQ010000133.1 GCA_029935275.1 Bacteroidales bacterium
CTCCAAAGTTTGGCATAGATAAAAACGGTAACCATACCAGTGATCAGAAAAGCCCACCATGCCCAGTTCTTAGCCACACCGTTTTCCCGTACCATACCAGTTACCAGGTTTGGTGTATCAGCAGAAAAGGTACAGGCTACCATTGAAACACCAAGTAACCACCAGGGCATACCCCGGCCACCAAGAAAGAATTCAGAAGTGTTTTTTCCAGCTGTACGTGATGCAACCCATCCAATGGATAGAACAATCACAAAAAATACAAAAACAATTGTCCAGTCAAGTGTGTTTAAAGCCATAGTTTTGATTTTTAAATTTCTTCCTCCGTTAATTACTTAAGGAGATTAAATAAGGTTGGTTTTTATAATAAGTGTTTAAGTAGGGAAGGGATCCGGATAATTGAAAAACGCAGAGATCCCTTTGTTAACATGTTTATTCCACATTAATAATCATCATTTAATGCGAAATCAGGCTTGGTCCACATCCACTTTCCCCGGGTAAAATCAGGGAAATATTGTGGTGCATTCCCCTCAGCAATGGATCTTTCCGATAGCGGACTGATAGCACTCCATGCGGCAGCATCATAGGCATCCAGCGGTGGGTTCACTTTCCGTTTAACTGACTCAACAAAAGCATTATCAACGAAAAAGTCCATTCCTCCATGGCCGGATCCTTCTGCATACTCACCATATTTTTTCCATAATGGGTGATCATATTTCTCAAGCCAGCTTGGAGAGCCTTCTTCGCCTTTATTCATATTTTCCCAACTGTGAGCTTTGCTGGTACCTTCAACATATATCCTGCGGTGGTCATAGTCAAAATCAGTGATACCTTTTACTCCCTGAACCTCAAAATTAAGAGAATAAGGCCTTGGAAGATTGGTGTCATGTGTAACAATAATGGTCTCTCCGTTTGCAGTGTTGATGGTGCTGGTAACCACATCGCCCAGTTTCCAGTTTAAGTTTGCATTTGGATGCTCCGGGCCTCCCCCGGCATGGTTTATAATATAGTCTTTTAAGCCACGTGCTTTTGTTGCGTGGGCTGTAAGCGAAAGAAAGCGGTTGCCTTTGTTTATATTCATCATGGTGGCGATAGGTCCGACTCCATGAGTAGGGTAGAGGTCTGCATTTCGTTGCAGGGAATGTTGAGTACGCCATCTGGCTTCACTATTGGCGCCTTTTCCAAAAGTAACACCCGGATTGAATTTTACTCCTCTCAGGTCATGGCGGTATCCACATCTTCCATGGATAAGCTCACCAAAAACATCCTGTCGTACCATATTTAGTACAGCCATAACATCCCTTCTGTAACATACATTTTCAAGGATCATTGTTGGTACACCTGTTTCTTCATAAGTGTTTACCAGATCCCAGCATTCAGCCATTGTATTTGCAGCTGATACTTCAACACCTGCATATTTTCCTGCTTTCATAGAGTCAACTGCCATTTTTGTATGCCATACCCAGGGAGTAGCTATAATTACTCCATCAATGTCTTCCTGGGCAAGAAGTTCAAGGTATGCTGTTTTGCTTCCGGTAAAGCTTTTAGGCTTTTTGAAACCAGCTTTTTTGATCATATTTAGCGTTTTGTCTAATGCCGTTTGATCAACATCACAAATAGCGGTTACATTTACATCATCCCTTTTCAGAATATTATTAAGGTGACTTCTTCCTCTTCCGCCAACACCAATAAAAGCAATTTGGACTTTATCATCCTTGGAACCTTTTCCAAAACTTAGCCCCGGGGCAACAGCAAGTCCAATTCCGGTTAAAGCTGATGTTTTAATAAAATTTCTGCGGCTTACATCTGCATGGGCCTGAGTAGATTTTGTTTTCATTTTATGAATTTAGGATTAGCGATATTTTATATATTGCTTGTAAAACTAAATATTATGATCAGTTATTCAAAAATATTTGTCATATAGTTTTTATCAGAAAAAACTAATAAAATTACTATTCTTAATTAGAAAATTGGAAAATTAGTATTGTAAATATTTGATTGTATGTAATTTAAAAGTCATATTATTTATTCCTTATTGTAGGAAACTGAGTTTTTTTATAGCATCATGTGGTGCTTATCTAAAATGAATCAAAATATGGAACATTTAATTAAGCTATAACAGATGTCTAAAGATTTTGAGTAGAATATATTATGACAGATTGATATTTTTCCGTATTTTAGTGGCTTAAAATTTGCTAAAACGTTTTAATATGACAAAAAATAAATATTTTGAAATGAATCCTCCGGCTAAAAGGCTTAGAGGTAGTATGCCTAAAATTGGTATTAGACCTGTGATTGACGGTCGGGAGAATGGTGTCAGGGAATCCCTTGAAGTTCAAACTATGAAAATGGCTGAGTCAGCTGCCAGCTTAATTTCTGAAAACCTGCGTCATTCGAATGGACTGCCTGTTGAGTGCGTAATTGCAGATTCAACCATCGGCGGAGTTGCAGAAGCAGCAGATTGTGCTGAGAAGTTCAGGCGTGAAGGGGTAGGAGTTTCTCTTACTGTAACACCCTGTTGGTGCTATGGGACGGAAGTGATGGATACAGATCCTTTAATTCCTAAAGCTGTTTGGGGGTTTAATGGCACTGAACGTCCCGGAGCTGTTTATCTTGCGGCTACACTTGCCGGTTATAGTCAAAAAGGTTTGCCCGCTTTCGGTATTTACGGACATGATGTTCAGGATTCAGATGATACCAGCATACCCTCAGATGTGAAAGATAAATTATTGAACTTTAGCAAAGCAGGATTGGCTGTTGCGGAGATGAGAGGTAAGTCCTATCTTTCCCTGGGTGGGGTTTCAATGGGAATTGTTGGGTCTATAGTGGATCAGGAATTTTTATTGGATTATCTTGGTGTTCGAACTGAACATGTGGATATGGTTGAATTTGTAAGAAGGATTGAAGAAGGGATTTATGATCAGGATGAATTTGAAAAAGCCATGGATTGGGTGAAGGAATATGCTAAGGAAGGAGAAGATCCAAATGCACCTGAAAAACAGGCATCGAAAGAAAGAAAGGAATATGAGTGGGATACAATTGTGAAAATGACATTGATCATTAGGGATTTAATGGTTGGTAATCCAAAACTAAAAGAAATTGGTTTTGGTGAAGAATCACTTGGTCGTAATGCAATTGTTTCAGGATTCCAGGGCCAGAGGCAATGGACTGATCATTTTCCCAATGGAGATTTTCCTGAAGCTATATTAAATTCCTCCTATGACTGGAATGGTATTCGTGAAGCCTTTATGGTTGCTACTGAAAATGATAGTTTGAATGGTATTTCTATGTTATTTGGACATTTGTTGACCAATCGTGCTCAGATATTCTCAGATGTAAGAACTTATTGGAGTCCGGAAGCTGTTGAGCGGGTTTCAGGGAAAAAACTGGAAGGAAAAGCCTCAAATGGTATTATTCATCTGATCAATTCCGGCTCAACTACCCTGGATGCAACAGGACAGATGAAAGATGACGGGGAGTCTGTTATGAAACCATATTGGGATATAACACAGGAAGATGCTGAAAAATGTCTGGATGCAACTCGTTGGTGTGCCGCTGATCTTGGCTATTTCAGAGGTGGTGGATTTTCCAGCCAATTCCTTACTACCGGAGAGATGCCGGTAACTATGACAAGAATTAATATTGTAAAAGGTTTGGGACCGGTAATTCAAATAGCCGAAGGCTATACCGTAAATCTTGATCCTGAGGTGAATAAGCTGCTTGATAGAAGGACCAATCCCACCTGGCCTACAACCTGGTTTGTTCCAAATATTACCGGGGACGGTCCATTTAAGGATGTTTACTCGGTAATGGCTAATTGGGGGGCAAATCATGGGGCTATTTCTTATGGTCATATTGGAAATCAGTTGATTACCCTGGCATCCATGTTAAGAATTCCTGTAAATATGCATAATGTTCCGCCTGATAAAATATTCCGTCCTTCTGCCTGGTCTGCTTTTGGGACACAAGATCTCGAGGGAGGAGATTACCGGGCATGCAAGAATTATGGTCCTTTATATAGTTGAAGTTTAGGAAGGACTAATTCATTTTTTCAGAATTAAAATAACTGGGGAGGGGCTTTTATAAATACTAGAAGTCCCTTTAAGTTAGCTTCCTATTTACTTTATAAAAACAGTAATACATATCATGCAAAAGTCAAAACGTGTTCTTACCATTGATATTATGCGGGGATTAACACTATTTTTAATGCTTTTTGTAAATGATTTGTATGCTCCCGGTGTACCTGACTGGCTTACTCACCGTTCTGCTGATTTTGATGGTATGGGTTTGGCAGACTGGGTTTTCCCAGGTTTTCTTTTTATGGTAGGAATGGCTGTTCCTTTTGCTATTCAAAGTCGTTTTAAAAAAGGGGATACTTCATTAAAAGTGGTTCAACATATATTAATCCGGGTTGTCAGTTTGTTGATCATTGGAGTTTTAATGATGAATGTTTCCCGAATAAATCCGGAATTAACGGGGATAAGTAAAAATTTATGGGCTATTTTAATGTATGTCTCTGTTTTTTTTATTTGGAACCAGTATATCAATATTAAATATCCGGCAATTTTAAAAGGGATTGGAATATTGGGCCTGTTGATCCTGGCAAGCCTGTATAGAAGTGGAACACCTGATGATGTTACCTGGTTGGTAACAGGTTGGTGGGGAATTCTTGGTCTGATCGGCTGGGGATACCTGGTAACATCTTTGGTTTATCTTGTAGTAAGGGACAGGCTGCTAGTAACAGGTTTAATATGGCTGTTTTTCATTGGCTTGAATATACTAGACCAATTGGGCTTTTTAGCTTTCCTGGATTTTATTAAACCCTGGTTTGGGGTTATTATTGGAGGAAGCATTCCTTCAATTGTTTTAGGCGGTTTATTTTTCAGTTTAATTTTGAGGAAAACCGAATATGATGATTATAAGAAATTTATAGCATTTGCCAGTATTCTTGGAGTTTTGACCCTTCTTTCGGGATTTGTTCTTAGAAACTGGTTTATTATTTCAAAAATGAAAGGAACTCCAAGCTGGTCATTGGTTTGTACCGGTATCAGTATCTTCCTTTTTATAGTATTGTTTATATTGATTGATATATCAGCTTATAAAAAATGGGCCAATGTTTTCAAACCTGCCGGGCAAAATTCTCTGACAACATATCTTGCTCCGGATATTCTGTACTATTTTATCTGGATGGTGAGTATTCCTGTTTTATTCTATAAGCAATCAGATAATTCTTTAATTGTTGTCTTGGGCTCAGTTGCCTGGGCCTTTGCCATGATTGGTTTTGCAGCATTATTATCTAAGATCGGAATCCGTTTGAAACTGTAATTTTCATATGTTTAAAATTATAAAATATGATATGGAGATGAAACTTTGGATTTTGCCATCTTCTATTCTACCTTCATTCCATAATTCCAATTACACTTGTTTGTAAAATAATGAAAAGCTTTACTACTTTCACAGTATAATAAATTATGGGGACTTCTAATAATTACTTTACATCAAGATTATTAGAAGTTCCCTATAGCAAATAATAGAATACTTATGGAAAAATCGGTACTTGTCCTTGATTGTGGAGCCACCAATGTTCGCGCTATTGCAGTTGATATTAAAGGGAATATCATTGCACAGAGTTCTTTGCCGAATAATACCCAAGCCGATCCTGAAAATAAGTCGCAACTTATCTGGGATGTTTGGGAAATATGGGGTAAAATGAAAACGACCGCTGCCCAGGTAATTAAAAAAACCGGCAGAGAGAATATTGCTGCAGTAACCATTACTACTTTTGGTGTGGATGGAGCTACTTTTACAAAAGACGGATCTATGACTTATCCTGTTATATCCTGGCAATGTTCACGGACAGAACCGGTAATGAGTGCCATTGATAAATATATTCCCCTGGAGAAATTGTATGGTATCAATGGCGTTCAGCCTTTTTCTTTTAATACCATCAACAAGCTGATATGGTTGAAAGAGAATAAACCCGAAATCCTTGAAAAAAGTGACGCTTTTATTTTTATGCCATCTGTTTTTAATTTTTTACTGACAGGGGAAATGGTAAATGATACTACAATGCTTGGCACATCCATGTTGACTGATTTGAAAACCAGAAAATTCTCAGCAGAGATATTAGAA
>JAOZKQ010000600.1 GCA_029935275.1 Bacteroidales bacterium
ATGCGCTCATGAGATTTCAAAAGGGAAAGATAATCCTGAAAAACCATTTGATTCAAATTTGAAATTACAGAATCATCCATTGTAATGTAGTATTCATCCAACCAGTCCAGCGCCTTAACATCCATTAAATAAAAAACAGTATCCATGCCGTTAGTCCGCAGCCGTTCCTGGAAATCAACAAGACCACTTCTTATAGAGTTTCCATATGTAGCATCAAATTCTTTTTTCTTTAAATCATACAAGCCCGATATCAGATAATACTGAATAGCCACCAATCCTATCAGTGCCACAAAAGCAAATATAGTTAACCTGGGTTTCATTTTGTTCTTTATGACCTTAAAATTAAGAGATTTTTTTATAACTA
Organism: Bacteroidales bacterium; assembly: GCA_029935275.1. GTDB lineage: Bacteria > Bacteroidota > Bacteroidia > Bacteroidales > VadinHA17 > JANTGF01. The sequence goes on from JAOZKQ010000600.1 coordinate 365, forward strand.
CCGGAACATTAACCAAAGCTTAACATTTCATTAACAATAACCCAAGGTTGATTGTTGTAGTTTTACATTGAAATTAAATTATTATCAATAAAAACAATCAAGATGAAAAAATCATTATTTATTATCGCGGCCATGGTTGTAACCGGATTCATGCTACAGGCAGGCCAGCTAAAAGCACAAGAATTATCTAATAAGGAACAAAAAGCCTTACAGGAAGAAGTGGCAAAAATCCAGAAAGAGCAATTCCAGAAACAGGAAAAGCTTATGAAAGCTTATGAAAAAGAAATTAATATGAGATGGGCGACCCCCGAAATATCCTATGACTTTCCTACACCGCCTCCACCTTTTGTTTATAGTTCTGAGAAAAGTTTCAAGCTTTCCCTGAGAAAAAAGTTCGATGGCGAGTCAATTACTAAAAAAACAAGTTTTACAATTGATAAAGATCAAAAAAGACTCAAATTAAATGCTCACGGCAGCTTTAAAGAAGGCTTATTAAGTGTAAAATTCAGTTTACCATCAGGAAAATTATTCAAGGAAATCATCTTTGATCCATCAGCAGATGTGGATTGGTCACAATCCATTAAAATTGAGGAGAATAGTAGTATTTATAAAGGGCAGTGGCATGTTGAAATTAAAGCGGTTAAAGCTAAAGGTACATATGTAGTAGATATTTCAATCTATTAAAACTCTCATCTGAAATTTATAAAATTTTTTACAAAAAAGGAGACACTATTATTTTTCAGTTTTGACACCGGTTCTTTAAAAGGTACCGGTGTTTTTGCTTATCTTTGCATGATAATAGTATTGACCCATTGCACGGAGCAAGATTACACAAACTTATTTTCATGAAAGAAGCCTTATTTGGAAAAACCCTGGATGAATTAACAAAGCTGACAGGCAAAGCCGGCCTTCCAAAGTTCACCGCCAAACAAATTGCCAACTGGTTGTATAAAAAGGATATTAGCAGCATTGAAGAAATGACCAATTTGTCAAAAAAGGCACGAAAAATACTTTCAAATACCTACACAATTGGATTGACCCAACATGTACAGGTTCAGACTTCTGTTGATGGAACCCGAAAATATCTTTTCCCTGTTCATGATAAGTTTATTGAATCGGCTTTTATACCTGAAAAATCCCGTAATACTTTATGTGTGTCCACACAGATTGGGTGTAAAATGGCCTGTTCCTTTTGTATGACCGGGAAACAGGGATTTCAGGGGAATCTAAGTTCAGCTGAGATCCTGAACCAGGTACAAAGCCTGCCTGAAAAAGAAAACCTTACAAATATAGTTTATATGGGCATGGGCGAACCTTTGGATAATCTTGAAGAAGTTTTAAAAAGCCTGGAAATATTAACATCTGACTGGGGTTATGGCTGGAGCCCACGAA
>JAOZKQ010000601.1 GCA_029935275.1 Bacteroidales bacterium
TCGATAGCGAACTTTCTGAATCAGACACCGAGTTTATAGACGGACTCTATTTAGAATGCATTCTTAGCCTTCTTCAACTGTTTTTAAAGACAAGGACATAAAAGAGTCTTTCCATAAACTGTAAATGCATGCTTAAGAATGAAATCCACTCATATCAAGGTCCCTGGCTGGACTATAGAATACAGGATTTTTGAATAATGCATATTATTAAAGTGTCTCAATGCGGAAAACTGGTATTTATTTCTTTAAGGATATTTAAATATTCTTTATACAAAATAGGGGCAGTTTCAGGTCCAAGAGAGTTCTCCTCGCCATATGGGGCCTTTTTTAAGCCATAAGTAAAAGGAGCTTCAACATCCCATTGGCTTTTAGGAACAATATAACCAATTTCGTCATTTGCAAGACCTATTACAAATTTATACTTTCCGGGCATTAAATCACGTAGTGGAGGCGTTTCGATTGCTGCAATTTTGAAATCCTGTCCTTCAGGGGTTTCAATTCCACCATTTACTATTTCAGGGTAAATCTCACCGGGGATCATAAGAAAACTGGCCGGGCCAAGTTTAATTGCAGATACTTCTGTGCGTGTCTGGAACCAGCCGGTCATTCCAAAATCCAGGATTCCTAAAGCAGCAGCCAGACGAAACATTGTATTTTTCAGTGGCAGGTTAATGGTTTTTGCCCTTAGTGAAATTCCTGCCTTGTCAATTATGGTATCCGGTGATTCCAATGCATCAAGGCTTAGTAAAGCTAATTTTTGTCCCTGGGCCTTAATCTTATCAAAAGTTGGTTCTATATAAACAGAATCTGAAAAAGGACCCTTTATTGCCATGCTACCCCTGGTTGTCATCAGTCCGCCTATGGCACCATTAACATATACACAAACACCTCCCAGTCCTGGTTTTACCAGTTCATTACCATTATAAACGCCTTTTTCCATACATTCACGAACATAATGTGGAAAATCAGAACTTATGTATATGTTTTCTGACCATAGTGTTTCAGGGTGATTTGCCCAGGCCACGAGTGTACCAAGCGTAGCGTTGGTTTCTGTATCAATGGCTTGCATTACCCTTAATCCCGGATCCAGTACAATAGGTTTCCTGGTATCCATCAAAAGATCTTTTGCATTTCCGGGATCCTGGGCAAACACAAGCTTTGCCGGCCGTAAATTATTAGCAGCTTCTGCAATAGCTGCAGCTGCCTGTTGTTTAACATATTGCAGATGTTCCTTGTTGACACCGTTTTTGAAAGGGCTTTCTCCCCAGATACCGATCAGGTCAACGCTTTCATGGGTATGTGTACTTGAGATAATTGCATAATCTATTTTAGCACTTTTGGGAATCAGTTTTCGAATATCCACCACATCATCATGCCGGAAGCCAATAGCATCGAGGGATACAATGGCCACCCTGGTTTTTCCATCATCAAGAACAATTACCCTGGCCCAAACATCATCGTGTACACCATTTGCTGCAACCTGATTGTCGAACCCGGCAATCCAGAAAACATCAAACTTCCCGTTCTTATTATTATCATTATATGTATCACCATCCTCTTCACGGAATCTGGCATCATTATTAGCGTCTGTCCAGGTATCTATAATTTCAGGTGTGAATGGCAAAGCTGCAAAGCCAACTTTTATAGTTCCCGGAGTCCCGGAACTTTTAATATTCAAATCTACTTCATAGCCGGAATGCCGGTCTCTTAAGTTCCAGAACATCCATACCAATAGAATAAATATTATTCCTGCAA
>JAOZKQ010000134.1 GCA_029935275.1 Bacteroidales bacterium
GGTGGAACAACAGGAAAGAAACAGGATGGGCCTGGAAAGTAAACATAAATGATATTGTTAAAGAGAACGGGAATGGTTCTATTTCAGTAAATCCTGATATAAAAAACCCAAATCGCAAAAGTGAGTTTGAATATCAGGAACCGTCAGTATTGATTTCTTCGATAGTTGAAAGGGAAAAGGAAATTTTAAAACTTATGGAAGAAATAAAATCAGGAATATGAGTGACCAAAAAGATAATAAATTAGTAGTATTTCAAAACAAAAATATTCGTAGAATATGGCACGAAGAAGAGTGGTATTATTCTGTGGTCGATATAATTGAAGTACTTACTGATAGCCCGACACCAAGGCAATATTGGGGCAAAGTAAAAGATAGAGAATTTGCAAAACTTCAGTTGTCCCCAATTTGGGTACAACTGAAATTACTCTCAAATGACGGCAAAAAATATAAAACAGATTGCGTAAATACAAAGGGGGCTTTTCGTTTAATTCAGTCTATTCCATCTAAAAAGGCAGAACCTTTTAAACAATGGCTTGCCCAAGTTGGTAAAGAGCGCCTTGATGAAATAGAAAATCCGGAACTTGCCCAAGAGCGAATGAAAGAAATATATGAGCAAAAGGGTTATCCAAAAGATTGGATTGATAAACGATTACGAGGAATTGCCATTCGCCAAAATTTAACAGATGAATGGAAAGAACGTGGTATAAAAGAACATAGAGATTACGCCATTTTAACTGCTGAAATTTCAAAAGCAACTTTTGGAATGACACCAAGTGAATACAAAAAGTTTAAAAACTTGCCTGCAAAGTCAAAAATAAACCTTAGGGACAATATGGATGATTTGGAGTTGATATTCACTATGCTTGGTGAAAGGGTTACAACAGAAATATCGCAAAATGAAAAACCTGAAGGAATGTTTGAGAACAATAAAGTAGCCAAAAGAGGTGGAAAAGTTGCCGGAAATGCAAGAAAGAATACCGAGAAAGAAATTGGCAGAAGTATAATTTCAGAAGAAAATTATCTTCAGGAAAATTCAAAAAAATCTTTGCCAAATAATAAAAAATGATGAGGAAAAACTTGATGGTACTTTCTCAATTTCCAGTTACCGAGGATTACCTGACAACTGATAAACAAGACCAAAATTATATTTCCGACTTCGATAAGGCTGTTAAACAACTAAAAAAGAAGTCTTGATAAAGAAGAGTTGGAAGAAATATAAGATTGAGCAACTAATAATTCCGGTAAAGGAATCTGTAGATATTGATATTAATGAAAAATACAAGCAAGTAAAAGTAAGACTTGACCATAAAGGTGTTGAATTAAGAAAAATAATAAAAGGTGCCGAAATAGGTTCTAAACAATATTTAGCTAAAGAAGGTCAGTTTATTATTTCCAAAATTGATGCGAGAAATCGGGCAATGGGGATAATACCTTATGAATTAAACAATGCAATTGTAACTAATGATTTTCCCTTATTTGAATTCTCAGAATTAGTTGACAAATACTTTTTTGATTATTATTCAAAAATACCTTTGTTTGATAAAGTTATTAAGAGTGCAAGTGAAGGAACTACAAACAGAAGAAGACTTAAATTAGACAAATTTTACAATCTTGAAAAGCTACCACAACTACCCGAACAAAAACGAATAGTCAAAATAATAAAATCGGTTGAGGCAAAACAGCGAATAATTAATGAATTGAATGAGGAACAAGAAAGAGACGTTAAAAGCTTTTTGTTCAGTTACTTTGAAGACTTAAAAGAAAAATATTTTACAAAACCACTATCGAAAGCCATAGAAATCGACATAGATGCAGAAGAAGTAAATTCAACAAGTGGTAAATTAAATTGCCGAGATAGTAGTAAATTCAAGGCCTGTAGCCCGCATCAAGTTCGTCATAATTTGAAAGAAAATAGCTCCGAAAACGCATCTAAAACATACCACCACAGCCATGAACAATAAAAAGGCTCTTATTATAACTTATTACTGGCCACCTGCTGGGGGAGCAGGAGTGCAGCGCTGGTTAAAGTTTGCAAAATATTTGCCTGAATTTGGCTGGGACCCGGTTATCTATACTGTTGAAAATGGCGAGTTTCCTGTATTGGATCATTCCCTGGAAAAGGAAATACCCAATTCTGTTAGTGTCATTCGAAAAAAAATCATTGAGCCATATAGCTGGTATAAAAAATTTATCGGGCAGAAAAAGGAAGAAAAAATTAATGCAGGTTTTCTGGCCGGAAAAGAGAAGTCCGAAAAAAAAGAAGATATCGCAAAATGGATACGGGGAAACCTCTTTATACCCGATGCACGGAAATTCTGGATCAGACCTTCCGTAAAATATCTTTTAGCATATTTGAAAAATAATCCGGTTGATATCATTATTTCTACCGGCCCGCCCCATAGTATGCACCTGATTGCAATGGGGCTGAAAAAGAAAACAAAAATACCCTGGATTGCAGATTTCAGGGACCCATGGACAAAAATAGATTTTTATAACGAACTGAAACTCTCCGGATGGGCAGACCGGAAACACCATCGACTGGAAAAACAAGTAGTACAATCAGCAGATGTTGTACTTTCTATTAACCAAATGATGAGGGATGATTATGAAAATATGGACGCAAAACAATCGCTCTATCTGCCTAATGGTTTTGATCCTGCTGATTTTCCCCAAAATATAAACATAGAAAAAGGCTCAAAATTCCGAATTGTATATATAGGCTCTATAAATCAGGACCGCAATCCTGAGTTTTTCTGGAAAATAATTAAAGATCTGACAGACCAGAATCCCTCATTTGCCAATGATTTAGAGATTGAACTCATAGGAAAAACAGATTATAGTGTACATGACCTCATCGATAGCTATCAACTTGAGTCCTATGTTACAATTACAGATTACCTGCCACACACAGATATTTTCCATGCCCAAAAACGGGCTTCCATTCTTCTGTTACTGATAAACCGTACTCCTCATGCTAAAGGGATTCTTACCGGAAAATTATTTGAGTATCTGGCATCAGGGCGGCCAATTCTTGCTATTGGCCCTCCTGACGGAGAAGCAGCTATGATACTATCTGAAACAAAAACAGGCAAGACCATAGACTATAACGATGAGGATGCACTTAAAAAAACAATACTTGAATATTACAATACCTTCCTTAAAAGAAATATGATAATTAATCCTGAAACCATTGATAAATATACACGTAAAAACTTAACCAGGAAGTTATCTAATATCATGGAGAATATTTTATCAGTTTATAATAATAATACAACCAAGCTATGAGTAAAATAATATCATTAGTAGGTGCCAGGCCTAATTTTGTAAAGATTGCCCCCCTGCATAAGGCCTTCAGGGAAATGAAGCCTGAAATCCAGCATAAAATTTGTCATACAGGGCAACACTTTGATAAAAATATGTCCAAAATCTTTTTTGATGAGCTGGCATTGCCCCGTCCTGATTTTTACCTGGGTATTAGTGGGGGTTCCCATACTTCCCAGACTGCTAGGATCATGCTCGAATTAGAAAAAGTGCTCTTAAGTGAAAAACCAGACATGTTGATTGTACCCGGCGATGTGAACTCAACTATGGCAGGCTCACTGGTTGCAGCAAAATCAGGGATTCCACTTGCACATATTGAATCAGGGCTGCGGAGTTTTGACCGTGGTATGCCTGAGGAAATTAACAGAATGATAACAGATACACTGGCCGACTATCTTTTTGTAAGTGAAAAGAGTGGAATAACAAATCTTAAAAAAGAAGGCATTGCAGATAACAAGGTGTTTTTTGTAGGTAATATTATGATTGACAGTCTTGTACATTACCTTCCAATGGCAAATAAATCAACTATTCTTGATCGCATGAAATTAGAACCAGGTGGCTATTTACTGGGTACCTTTCACCGCCCAAGCAATGTTGATAAGCCCGAACATTTACAAGGACTTTTTGAAATGCTTAACCACCTGGCAGCTGGGAAACCATTGGTTTTCCCTATCCACCCCCGAACAAGAAACAATATGAAATCATTTGGCTTACTGGAAAACCTAAATCCAAATATTCTGTTAACTGACCCAATCGGATATATAGACTTTCTGGCACTGATCAAAAATGCAGAATTAGTAATTACCGACAGTGGAGGTATCCAGGAGGAAACCACTTTTCTTGGAATCCCCTGTGTTACCGTAAGGGATAATACCGAACGGCCCATAACAGTGGAACTCGGAACCAATATCCTGGCCGGAACGAATTTCAAAGATGTTGAAAAAGAATGTTTTCAAATCCTGAATGGAACCAAAATGACAGGAAAAGTTCCTGAGCTTTGGGATGGTAAAACAGCTGAAAGGATCGTCCGTATTCTTTCTGAAAAACTAATCTGAAAGGAATCCTAATAAGCATATTAATTTAATATTTTTACAACTATGAAGATATTAATGGTACTTGAACATGAATTCCCTCCGGATATCAGAGTTGAGAAAGAAGCATTATCATTGATTAATGCCGGCCATAAAGTCCACCTTGCTTGCTCATCTTCAAAACACAATCCACAGGATGAAAAATACAAGGGGATACATATCCACCGTAAATACATTTCTACCTTTACATATAAGTCAAGTATTGGTTGTCTTAATTTCCCTTTCTATTTCAACTTTTGGAGAAGTTTTACTAAGCGTTTACTTAATAAGTATTCATTTGATGTAATACATATACATGACTTACCTCTGGCACAAGTTGGAATAGAAATCAAAGAAAAATATAACATACCTTTCATTTTAGATCTACACGAGAATTACCCTTCCTTACTTGAAGAGGCACAGCATACGAAAACCTTTCTGGGGAATATTTTTTTTTCGTCTAAACAATGGCGAAGGTATGAAACAAATTGCACCAGGCAGGCAAACATCGTTATAACAGTTGTAGAAGAAATGAAAAACCGGATTGAAAAACTGGGTATTTTTTCAGAAAAAATTTTTGTACTCGAAAATACTCCAGACCTAAAAGATCATATTCCTGAACATTCAGAACCAAAAAACGATAAAATCCAGCTAATATATGTAGGCGGACTAAATATCCACCGTGGTCTTCAGATTATCATTCGTGGATTAGCTTCTGTAATTCAAAAATACCCGTCTTTAATTCTTGACATATACGGTAGCGGCAGATATCAAATGATACTTCAGAAATTGGCTGATGAACATAAAGTAATTAAACACATCAATTTTCATGGATCTATCCGGCAGGAACATGTTTTCAAGATGATTTCCCATGCCAACATTGCCCTGGTACCACACCTTAAGTCCGAACAAACCAACAACTCATCTCCCAACAAACTTTATCAATATCTATTAATGGGGAAATTTATCATTGCCAGCGATTGTGATTCTGTTTCAAGAGTGATCAAAGAAAGTCAATGTGGAAGCATCTATAAGCATGATTCCCCTGAAGATTTTTCTAAAAAACTGCTTGAAGCTCTGGATCAGGGGAAACATCTATCCCCATGTCTCCATGGAAAAGAATTATTGTATTCTAAATACAATTGGGAAAAGTCAGCAGAGACTCTTATTAAATTATATCACACTTTTTAAAAACATGCAAATCTTCATCTAACTAAATCCCTTGCATTATTACTCCATACTTTTATAATTTCGAGCCATTAACCCCTCTTGAGTTTGATAGTTTGGAATGGTAAAACAACTGAAAGGAGGGTCAGGATTCTCTCTGAAAAACTAATCTAACAGGAATTTAAAATAACCAATCTGGAATTTGTAAATAAAGTCAAACCGACAAACAAATAATTAAACTAGAATGCATCATCCTCCAGATCTTTTATTCTAAAATTCCGGATATTTTCAGGCCATTGAGTCGGATTATACCATTTCTTCCATATACCTTTTATTCTCTCAATCTCTATGGGATCGTAAAAGCCAAACAGATACAGTAAAAACGGGAATGATAAGATCAAAGTAAATTTAAAAACAGTTCGAACTACCGGGGTAAATGGATTAAAAATCAAGGTCAAGAAATAAATCATGATAGAAAGGCCTAGTATGATCATTACCTTTTTGATTTCATAGGAAATATGATAATATTTCTGTGATTGTTGAT
>JAOZKQ010000602.1 GCA_029935275.1 Bacteroidales bacterium
AGGTTGCGGGCATCAGACAATACCTAAAATTCTGGAACGGGCTAAAGCATTGTTTGATGAACCAATTTATGGAATTTTGGGAGGCCTTCATTATCCGGTAACGGATTCAAGGATTAAGATTTTGGGCATCAATGTACAACGATACCTTGGAACCTGCCGGCTTCCCTGGAAACCTATTACAATGGACATGGTTCATGAGAATATTACATTATTGAAGGAGTTGGATCCTGGAATTATAGGTCTCTCCGGACATGATAGTTGTGATGCGAGCCTGGAAGCTTTCAGGGAAGCATTTTCAGACATTTATACCGAAATCAAGGTGGGGGAGAAGATTAGCATTTGATGCGATAGAAATTAGCCCGAAGGCTGATGAAATACCAGCACTATTCCTGATAGTATTTTTATTGTGAGACACTATCTAATTTCGTTATGCTTAAAAAAATATTTATTTTTATTCTTTTCATTTCAATGTCTAATTTGTGTTTTGCACAAACAAGGGTACATTATTCAATTAAAACCTCAATGGGGGATATTGTTTTAGAACTGTATCCACTAAAAGCACCGGTTACTGTTCAAAATTTCATGAGATATGCAGATCATAATTTGTATAAGGGTAGCAGCTTTTTTCGTACCTGTACATTGCTAAATGAAGCCGATAGGAGTATAAAGATTGAAGTTATTCAGGGAGGTGACATTCCGGAAGATAAGTTATTTTCATCTATACCTATTGAAACTACAAAGAAAACAAGTATCCTGCATAAAAACGGAGTCGTATCAATGGCAAGGGACACCCCAAATTCTGCACAAAGCAGTTTTTTTATTTGTATAAATGATCAACCTGAACTGGATTTTGGAGGAAAAAGAAATCCTGACGGGCTGGGATTTGCAGCTTTTGGAAAAGTCATAAATGGGATGGACGTTGTAATAAAAATAATGGCACAAAAGGAGAAGAATCAATATTTGATTGATCCGGTATTAATTTATACCATTAGTAGGGAAGGAAAGGGGTAATAAATAACTTTTTTATTATATTTGTTTTAAATTGTTTAACCTAAACTAAAAGAATATGAAAATTTTTAAAAAATCTGTATTATTAGTTTTATTTCTCACTTCAGTAGTTGCTTTTTCCCAGGAAACGGTGGCAATTTTGCCTTTTTCCTTTACCGATGATGGTCATTTATCTATTCAAAAAGGGAAAGAGGCACAACAATTCTTAATTAATTTTATTCAAAAGAAACAGAAACACTTCAAGGTTGTTCCACTAAATTCCAGGGATGTTAATGTAGCATTAAACAAAGCAGGAATAACACCTGAAACTTTTGATAATTTCACAACTAAGGAAATAGCAGATGTAATAGGTGCTGATTATATTTTAATGGGTTCGGTGGACAGATCGTTCGAAGGGACTTCATCTTTAAATTCAGGTTTCGGAAGTATCAATCAAAAAGACTATAACACAACCAATGTTTATAGTGGTTCTGTTAATTCTACTTCAAAAAAATTCCATGCCTCAGTATATATAAGTATCTTCAAAAGTAACGGAACAGCTATTTATGATAAGAATAAAGGGAATATTTTTATTGATGATACTTCAGAGAGCTGGAAAAATTCAATAATTTGGCAAGTTCGACATTTTCCCTTTTACGAATAAATCTGGTTTAATTCTCATCTAATAACGGAATTACCATACACCATGTGTTTTTTGCATTTCTGAAGCCACCAAGTCCATCACCAGTTGCTGCGAACAAATGTGT
>JAOZKQ010000603.1 GCA_029935275.1 Bacteroidales bacterium
AAAGATCCTGATCCTTTCCCAGCACTTGAGAAGCTTTTAAGAAATTATTAAATAAAGCTGTTAAAACCTGTATATCGGTTGTAGAAGCATAAGTAAGTGTCGCCTTTTCCCCATTTGGTAAGAAGTACCTGTTTTCAGGGGAATGGGACGGATTTGACACCAGATATCCCTCAGGGCTTTCAGTGAGAAAATCAAGCCCAAATAATACGGAACCCTTAAGAATGGGATATATTTGTTTAAGATAAACCGTATCCATCGTAAATTCAAAATGTCTGAATAAGGGGAAGGTCATCCAGGGTCCATCCATTGGGGTAAGCCCCCATGGACCGTCCATTACCCCGGTGCGGCCAAAAGGATCAGTGAGATGATGAAAAGTCCAACCCCGGGTACCATACATTTCTTTCGCTGTTTTAGTTCCAGGCACCATCAACTTGTCCATGAAATTACTTAAGGGAGTCAGTGCTTCGGGAATATTAGCCACTTCCGCAGGCCAGTAATTCATTTGGAGATTAATATTAGTATGAAAATCAGCATTCCATGGAGCATTATATTGATGGTTCCATACTCCCTGAAGATTGGCAGGTAGCTTTCCCGGTTTTCTGGAACTTCCCATTAAAAGGTATCTTCCGAATTGAAAATAGAGGGCCGCCAGATCAGGATCAATCTTTCCCTCTTTCAATGCCTTCATCCTCTGATCTGTTGGAAGATTTGAGATCTCATTTTTCCCCAGATGCATAAAAACCCTGTTAAATATGGAAGCATGATCCTTTATATGATCCAATTTTAGCTGATTATAGGACTTTTTTCCAGCCTCTGCAATAATATCCCTACAAACTTCCAGAGGTTTAATGCTCCGGTCAAAGCCCAGACTGTCAATATTGTAATCAGTGGATGCCGTATATAGCAAAGTTACTTCTGAGGCTCCCTTCACCCTCAGACTGTTTTCATCCCTGGTAAGTGTTCCTCCCTTTAGATCAACATTCAATAAAGATGCAAATTTCATATGCTTTCCCCCCGGACCTCTTAAAGGATCAGGTTCATCAATAATCTGCCCGGTTAAAACAATTTGATCATTTTCAATTTCCACCCTTGCATCTTTTTCACGCTTTAAGCTTATCTGCAGATCGATTCCATCATCACCTTCACTTAGTATATAAATAGCTATTACATTATCAGGAGCCGAAGCAAATACTTCCTGGGTATATTTGGTTTTGTTTAATAAATATTTTACCGTAACTATGCCATTTTCAAGCATAAGGTCCCTGTAATAATCAGTAACTTTCGTAGTGCTATCCCTTATGAGAAAAATATCCCCGGCAGTCTGATAAGACCTGATTCTGGGAGGTGTACCTAAAAAATTCAGTGCAACTAATCTCTGAGCTTCAATACTTTTCTCCTGAAAAAGCAGAGTTCTTAATTCATCCAGGTTCCCCAATGCATCAGGATTGTTGTTATTAATTGGCTGGCCGGCCCACAGGCTTTCCTCATTTACCTGAATTCGCTCAGTATAGGGCTGCCCGAAGACCATGGCACCCAGGCGTCCGTTTCCAACCGGTAGTGCTTCTTCCCAAACCTTAGCCGGTTGATTATACCAGAGTTTAACATCTGGTTGTTTCAATTCATACTTTTCAGTACAACTTATCATGCTTAGAAATCCAATGAAAAATAGCAGCAAACAGGTTTTTGAAGACAATAATCCAGGTAGTTTGAACTTGTTTCTCATATTTTACGTTTTAATTTGTTTGTCTATAAA
>JAOZKQ010000604.1 GCA_029935275.1 Bacteroidales bacterium
TATGCAAATAATAATCAATCAGCCAATTCCTTTGCATTATTCCTCGGTATAGTTGATAAAGAAAATATTCCCCGGCTTGTTGATAACCTGGTTCAGAATGTGATTGATGAAGATTACCATCTAACAACCGGTAATTTATGTACTAAATATCTATTAGAAATGTTAACAGAGTATGGTCATGTGGATGAGGCATATCGGATAGCTACTCAGGAGACATATCCGGGATGGGGCTATATGCTTGCAAATGGAGCAACTACACTTTGGGAACGCTGGGAACATGAAACAGGAGGTGCAATGAATTCTCACAATCACCCTATGATGGGTTCTGTAAGCTCATGGTTTTATAAATATTTGGCAGGTATTCAACCTGATGTCAAACATCCTGCATTTAAACAAAGTATTATAAAACCTTATTTTCCATCCGGACTGGATTGGGTAAATGCAAGTTATGATACAAAATATGGAAAAATAGAATCCTCCTGGGAGAAAGATGGCAGCAGAATAGGGATGAAAATTAAAGTACCTGCCAATACCAGTGCACTGGTATATTTTCCTATAAATGACAGGGGTACTATATTAGAGGGAAACAACCCAATCAAAAGGAATCATAATATTGAATTTATTAAACAAGAAGGTGACAGAATGATATACAAAGTTAAGTCAGGCGAATATTCATTTAAAATTTCAGACAAATGATTATGCATCCAAAATTATTTACTTATTGTGTTTTAGTGTCAGTAATTTTGAGTTCAGGTTGTAAGAACCGTTCTGAGACTAACAAAGGCAATTCAACGGTTAAAAAAAGTGATACTTATGAGTTCTTTGTTGCACCATCAGATTCCATGAATATACGTAATAGTGAGGCAGCCATCGCTCATCTTAAAGATGGTTCCCTGCTATTGGCCTGGACTGAATTCCTTGGAGGTTCTGGTGCTGATCATGCACCTGCACGCATATCCGGAAAAATATCATCCGATGAAGGGCGTACATGGGGCGAAAAACTTACTCTCATTGAGGACGATGAGGGTTGTAACGTAATGGAAGTCAACTTTATGAGGCTGGCTTCGGGCGAACTTGCCCTTTTCTATTGTCATAAGTACACCGAATCTACCGATTGTCGTGTTATGATGCGAACCTCATATGATGAAGGAAAAACATGGATTAATCCGAAACAATTGAGCCCTTCAGGAAAGTATACAGGGCTAACAAACGGCAGATCAATACGACTTCGATCAGGGCGTATTTTACTTGAAGCATGGGAGGGAGGTGACAGTTATTGTGTCTTTTCAGATGATGATGGAAAAACATGGCGCGATAGTCAGCATATTAAACCTGCCGGCGGCGATTGCTACGAGAATGTATGTATAGAGCTTAAAGACGGGAGAGTATTGATGCTAATGCGCACAGGACTGGGGGGTCAGTATAAAAGTATTTCTTCTGATGGTGGTGAGACCTGGAGCGATCCAATAATGACTCAATTGACAGGTACAGCTGCACCTGCATCAATAAGCAGGATTCCTGAAACAGGAGATCTGCTGGTAATATGGACACATAATCCCGGTGCAAATAAACGCAACCCTCTTACTTCTGCAATTTCGAAAGATGAAGGTGAAACCTGGGAGAATTTCCGAAATCTTGAAGATGTACCCGATGATGCATGGGCTTATCCTGCAGTAACATGGGTTGATAATCGTGCACTCATTACATACTTCAACTACAAAGGTGGTCAGCATTCACTTAAACTGAAGAG
>JAOZKQ010000013.1 GCA_029935275.1 Bacteroidales bacterium
GGAATATCCATGAAATATCCACAATAATGGCAGTTCAGTTCATTAGAAAATTTATGATATGTGAGTTTTACATCGCAATTTTTACATCCGGGTATCCAACCACAATCTTTGCATTGAATATAGGGAGAAAAGCCCCGGCGGTTTTGAAATAAAATAACCTGTTCTTTATTACTAAGAGCTTCTGAAATGGACTCATATAATTCAGGAGTAAAGTGTGCCGTCATTTTGCGTTTTCTCCAGGCTTCTTTTGTATTTGCAAGAATGGTAGATGGCAGAAGCATTTTCCCATGCCGTTCATTAAGTTCAACCAGTCCGAATTTTCCTGTTTTGCAATTGAAATAAGTCTCAAATGAAGGTGTTGCAGTGCCAATTAGCGTTTTTGCTTTTTGTAAATGAGCCAGGTAAATAGCAGCATCCCGGGCATGATAGCGGGGGGCCGGATCTTGTTGCTTATAGGTGTTTTCTTGTTCCTCATCAACAATAACAAGGCCCAGATTTTTAAAAGGAAGAAAAATGGAAGATCTGACTCCCAGTATGATCTGGCAGTAATCTTCATCACTGGGGGAAATCAAATGGTTCCAGGTCTCAACCCGTTCAGCATCACTATATTTTGAATGGTAAACACATACTTTTTTACCAAAATAGGCTTGAAGCCGCCCGATCATTTGCGAAGTAATGGCAATTTCGGGAAGCAGGTAAAGCACTTGTTTTCCCTTTTGCAATTGTTCTTCAATCAGGTAGGAGTAGATCTCTGTCTTGCCACTGGAGGTTACTCCATGGAACAACACGGTATCGTACTTTTCGAACTTTTGTTTTATTTCTTCAAGTGCAGTAATCTGAGTGGTGGATAGTTTTTTTTGTTTATGGATTTTTCTGGTATAGGGGGTAAGCCTGTCAACCTGTTTATAAATGATTTGTAAAATTTCTTTTTTTACCAGGGCATCCAGAGCGTTACTACTGGATAAGCTGTCCATAAGAAGTTTCTTTTTACTTATTTCCTTAGATTTTTTTGTAAGGTGGAGAAAGCTTTCCAGTGTACTTTGTTGCTTAGGCGCTTTATTGAGCTTTTCCAGGGTCTCAATAAATAATTTTCTTTTTTTATATTTGGAAGAAAGCTTAATAAATGCTTCCAGCTTTGGCTTATATGAGCCGGAAAGGGTTTCAGTTACCTCAAGTAATCCTTTCCCAATAAGTGAATGAATTACCGGAAGGGTATTTTTTACCTGGCAGACCTCATTTATTTCTTTAATGCTTGCAGATTTTCTGGTTTTAAGGAAGTGAAAGATGATTTCTTCACGCTGAGAAAGACCTTCAGGAACTAAAAGAGACTCATTAAGTTTTATTTTAGTTTCACTTTCGGGTTTTAACCCGGCAGGTAAAGCAGCATTAAATACATCACCAAGAGTACACATATAATACTCTGCCATCCATTTCCAGAATTCAATTTGCAAAGGAGTAACAAGCTGCATGTCATCCGGGATATTTATAATCTCTTTTGCTTTGTATTGAACAGGTGTGGTTGTATGGACTTTAATTATAAGGGATGTGTAGAATTTTTTCCGGCCAAATTGGACAATAGCCCGCATACCCACCCTGGCAGAGGAAGTAAGCTCTTCCGGTATTTGATAAGTAAAAGGTCCTTTTACAGGAAGGGGAAGGATGACATCCGCGTAAAAGGCTTTGGGATCCATTTTTAAAATATTAATAAGCTATATCTAAATGATATAATTTATGACAGAACTGAATTGTTTTTTCACCTTCTAAAGCAAATACTTGAGTTTACAGATAGGCTCTATATTGAAAGAACCTTGGATATTTCAATAAGTTCCCTGCTTACATCTTTATGCAGTTTAATTGCCTGGCGGAAAGGAACCAATGCAACCTTATTATTCTGGAGACCCACCATAGCACTTTTTTGATCATCGAGTAAAGCCTGAACTGCTGCATAGCCTAAGCGGCTGGCAGAAACCCTGTCAAAAACAGAAGGTGACCCTCCCCGCTGAATATGGCCTAATATGGTAACTCTAATAGAATAATCCTGAAAATCCTCTTTTACTTTTTTTGCAATTTCATAAGCACCGCCTTCTTCTTCCCCTTCAGCTACAATAATGATATTACTTGATTTTTTACGTCTGAAGCCATCTTCAAGAAAACTTTTAAGGGAAGCAACCTGGTTTTTTTCTTCCGGGATAAGAATGGCTTCTGCCCCACAGGCAATACCACTACGAAGGGCGATAAAACCTGCTTCTGCCCCCATTACTTCAATGAAAAACAGCCGGTTGTGGGCACTGGCTGTATCCCTGATCTTATCAACAGCATTAATAACGGTATTTAAAGCTGTGTCATAACCAATAGTATAGTCAGTTCCATATATATCGTTATCAATGGTTCCAGGTATGCCAATAAAGGGAATATCATACTCCTCATTAAATACACGGGCTCCGGTGAAAGTGCCATCACCACCTATTACCACTACCCCATCAATATTTCTTCTTTTCAGGTAATTAAAGGCTTCTTTTCTTCCTTCAGGTTCTATAAATTCCATACACCGGGCTGTTTTCAGTATGGTGCCACCCAATTGAATAATATTACTTACTGTATGGACTTTTAAGGGTTTTGAATAACCTTCAATCAGCCCTTTGAATCCATGCCTTATCCCAATAACTTCTAAACCGTTATAGATAGCTGTTCTGGTTACTGCCCGTATGGCGGCATTCATGCCTGGTGCATCACCACCTGATGTAAGAACCGCTATTCTTTTAAATTTTGCCATAATATTATTTCTATTTTTTAAAATTCGAAAGTAAGAAAAAAATGCTACAGTTGATATACTTATGAATTGAAAGTTCTGATCATTTTTTCCACATCTTTTAATAACCAGGTTGGGGTAGAGGTAGCTCCTGATATGCCAACTGACTGAGCCCCTGTTAACATATTTTTTTCAATCTCACCAGGCTTGGAAATAAAGTATGTATTTGAGTTTACTTTTTTACATACTTCATAAAGCATTCGTCCATTAGAACTCTTTTTGCCGCTAACAAAGAAGATGACATCATGATTTTTGGCAAAAATTTTCAGCTTGGGCTCCCTGTTAGCAACTTGTCCGCAAATGGTTTGATGTGCCATTAAATTGAATTCTTTGCTTTTACCCTCCTTCTGCAAACGTTTTTCAATCTCTTTTTTAATCAGGTTAAAACCTTTTTTGCTTTTTGTAGTTTGAGAATACAGGTAAATAGGTTTTCCAAAGTTTATTTGTTCCAGGTCTTCCAGTTTATCTACTATAATTGCTTTTCCCTGCGTTTGGCCTACTAATCCTACTACTTCTGCATGACCATCCTTTCCATAGATTACGATTTGCCCTTTGTCGTCAGCTATTTTATCATAACAGGCCTTTATTTTATTCTGTAAACGTGAAACAATAGGGCAGGTTGTATCAATTAATTCCAGATTATTTTCTGCTGCAATTCTATAAGTTTCAGGGGGCTCTCCATGTGCCCGAATAAGGATACGGCTGTTTTTTAATCTTCGGAACTCTTTATAATGAATTGTTTTCAATCCTTTTTCTTCAAGACGGTTGATTTCCTCATCGTTATGAACCATTTCGCCTAAACAGAAAATGCTATTACCCTCTGATAATTCAATTTCAGCCCTTTCAATGGTCTTTTCTACACCAAAACAAAAACCAGCATTAATATCTAATTCAATCTTCATTTATCTTCTTGTTTATAATATCCATGATCCATATCATTTGTTCCTTTACACTTATGTGGCTGTTGTCAAGTAGAATAGCATCTTCAGCTTTCTTAAGTGGACTGAATTCGCGATTTTCATCAATATAATCCCTCTCCCGAATATTTTTTTCTATTTCAGTATAATTTATATCCTGACCTTTTTCAATCAGTTCTTTATACCTTCTTTGCGCCCTTATTTCCGGGTCAGCTGTCATGAAAATTTTTATATCTGAATGAGGGAAGACAACAGTCCCAATATCTCTTCCATCCATTACAATTTGTTTGTTCCTGCCAAGCTCCCGCTGCATCTCAACCATCTTTTTCCTGATTTCTTTTATTTTACTTATTGGACTAACATTATTGGAAACTTCTATTGACCGGATTTCTTCGGTTTGATTTATTCCATTTAAATATACCTCAAAAACCTGATTTCCTGGTTCATAATTAAATGAAATATTTATGTCTTTAAGTGAGTTAAGTAACTGGGTTTTATTAATAGATTTATTTTTTATTAAATTTTGTTGTAAGCAATACAGCGTAACTGCCCTGTACATAGCCCCACTATCAATATAAATGTAGTTTAGGCGTTTTGCCAGTTCTTTGGCAAAGGTACTTTTCCCACAAGAGGAGTATCCGTCAATTGCAATAGTGAGTTTTTTTATTTTATCATTCATATTTTGCCAAAATTGGGAATTTGATCTTTAGTTTCCAAAACAAGTGATTGAATTTTCTTCTGGTAAAAATATTTTGGTGGATTCAGATTATTGAACTTTATTGAAAAATTCATTCAAATTAACAGCAAGAGAAAAATGATTAGAAGCCCCTGCAAGGTGATAAGTAGCATGTCCGTATGATAACTGGAATTTGGATAGCTGTATGCCAAATCCCCAGGAGAATCCAACCATTCCACCATAAGATGATAACTTTAGTTCCTGTCTGCGCTGGTAATTGTATCCTAAACGAAGAAAGACTGGCTTGAAAGGATTAATTTCTATTCCAAATATAAAATGCCGCATTAAATTATCACCAAATTTTTCAAAATCACTCTTGGGCTTATCTGAATCATATTCCGGTTCACCTGTATAGTTTTCTTTATTTTCGGTTACCGGGGCGAGTTTAAACCTCTCAAGATGCCTTATGGTCATCATAAACCGGAAGGGTGCATGTTTTAATTTTTGATAAATACCGGCTTGGATTTCAAAAGGTAGAGGCTCTGAAGAACCGGTGTAATATGGCTTTAGTTGAAAGCCAATATTTTTAAAAACCAGGCCTGCTGAAAAAAGCTTTTTTTTATTTGTAAAATTTATACCGATGTCGGCAGCCAGGCCAAATGAAGAATATCGCTCAAAATTTGAAATAATTGGCTTAAGGTTTATTCCAATATTAAACAGGCTATCAAAAGGTAAAGAACGTGAATATATGAGGTTAAAAGCATATTCTGAGGCTGAAAACTCCCCGGTTATAGTTCCTGTAGGATCAGCAGAGGTGAAATTGCCGTAATTGATATAATGGATTCCTGCTGCAAAGTTGCCAATGTTTTTAAAGTTTTTTGCATAGGAAAAATATCCAAAATTTATATCCGAAAAATAAGAGACATAATTGAGAACAATGTTATTATCCATTTGAGGGTTTAGAATGGATGGGTTGTGAAAGGGAAGGTTAGGGTCATTGTCCGGCGATGATACGATTATCCCTCCCAGGGAGGCAGATCTGGCTGAATTTGTCAGATTTAGGAACTCATAAGTATATTTTCCACCAACCTGACTGTAAGACAGGATTGGAAACAGTAAAAGAATACTGATATATAAATACTTTTTCCTCAATTTCAACTGGACTTATCTTTTTTAAAGATAGAATTTTCAAATTAAACGAAAAAATCCGGAGTATAGTGTGTTTTCCTCTATTTATAGGAGTTTGACTAAATAGTGGTTAATTAGTCAAAACTTCTCCAAAATAAGATTAAATTTGCCATATTTGGCTTAATTTTGTTGTTTTTAATCTGGAAGTTTGTGAAAAGAAGGGTGTCCATTATTATTAATCCTATTTCAGGAAATGGGTTTTCAAAGAGAAAAGAGCAGTTGTTGAAATCTTATCTCTCTGATAATCATTACGAGTCAGATATATGCTTTACAGAGGAGCGTGAGGATTCAACAAAGGTATTCATACAAAAACAGCTTGAAAAAGATTGTACCAACTTTCTTGTTGTTGGTGGAGATGGTACAGTGAATATGGTTGGTAAATTTCTTGCCGGGACAGAGGGAGCCCTGGGTGTAATTCCCAATGGGTCAGGGAACGGTTTAGCAAGGCATTTGCAAATACCGACAAAGTTTTCGGAGTCTATTTCATTAATAGATAATCATAGGGTTATTGATATGGACTATGGAACAGTAAATGGGATTCCGTTTTTCTGTACTGCGGGAATTGGATTTGATGCTGAAGTTGCACATATCTTTTCCCGCCAAACGGTGCGTGGATTTAAAACCTATCTTGAAATAATTTTAAAAGAGTTTGCCAGATATAAGCCGGAAAAATTTACTATCCGCTTTGATGGGAAGGAAATTCATACCAACTCTTTTTTAATGACTTTTGCAAACGCCGGTCAGTTTGGAAATAATGTATTTATTTCTCCAGATGCTAAAATAGACGATGGACTACTTGACTTTTGCCTTATTTCACCTTTCCCTCAGATACTTGCTCCACTTGTTGGTGTACAGGCATTGAGTAAAACAATAAATTCTTCGCATTTCTATGAAATGACAAGGGTGGTTGAAGCAAAAATTATCAGGGAAGGGCCTGGTTGGGTCCATTTCGACGGGGAACCGGTTAATCTTCCCAAAGAGGTTGAGTTTAAAACTATTCCTGCTGGAATTAAAATTATGCAACCGACTGAGAATATGTTGAAAAAGCCCTTATTTACTGGTTTGCTAAATTAATTATTGTTATTCAGTTCCCTCTGAACTTACTTTTTTTTATTCCGGTCATTTGCGATAAAAGTAAACCTGCAATTACGATTATTATACCAGACATAATTTGTATAGTTAGCATGTCTCCTAAAATAATAAAAGAGAAAACGGCTGTAAAAACAGGGATGGTGTTTGTGAAAATACTCGCTTTTCCTGCACCAATTTTTTGAATTCCATTCGCATAAAATATAAAAGCAATAGAAGATGCAAAAATAGCTAGTTCAAATATAGGAGCTAAGTTATTTAGCCTAATTGGGATTTCCCTAATCTCTTTAAAATCCATGATAATGAACAAGGGGAGAAAAAGAATAGTGCCCAATGAATTTTGAATAGTAATTATAAATACAGGCTTAAATTTGGGACTGATCCCACGAAGGAGAATGGTGTAAACTACAGCAGATAGAACGGCAAAACTTAAAAATAAAATTCCTGTAGTTGAGGCAACAATCCTTAAGTCTTTTTGAAATATGATGAAAAGTACGCCAATAAATGATATAATACCACCTGCAAAATTAAGAGGGGAGAGTTGCTCTTTGTAAAATAAATGAGCTGCAAATGGAATAAAAACTGGTATAGTTGCAATCATTACAGCAGCAGTGGTTGAACTTACTTTTGTTAGACCAAAACTTTCTCCAATAAAATAGAAAAATGGATTAAAAAGGGATAGGAGTAGAAAATAAAAAGCCTCTTTCCTGTTAATTTTTTGAAAAAGCCCTTTTATCCATGAAAAGGAGATAAGTAGAGCAGATGAGATAAATAAGCGAAAGAAAATTATAGTAAGAGGAGGAAAATATTCATTTGCCTGCTTAAACCAGATAAAAGAAAAGCCCCAGAAAAGCATAGCAAAAACTAATCCGGAATATGTTAATAAGCCTTTTTTATTCATATGTTTATTCCCGCTTATTGCAGAGATTAAATATTGTTAAGAAAGCTGTAAAAATTTATTATACCGAATTCAGCTTATAAAGAAAAATACCGTTCCTTAACAGGGAACGGTATTTCTTGGGGTGGAAGACCGGATTTGAACCGGCGACCCCTGGAACCACAATCCAGTACTCTAACCAACTGAGCTACATCCACCATATATTTTCAAACAAGCATTTCTGCTTAACCACAATCCAGTACTTTAATCCCAAAAACCTTAAAGCTTTGCTCTTTTAGGTTTTTGGCACCAATTGATTACTGTTGCCTAAATGGAATGCAAAGATAGTAGTTTCTTTTTAAGTTTACCAAAAAGAAATTCCAATAAAAGTAATTTTGCCAAAGAAGATTATTTATCTTTGAAATTTTCAATAATTAAATGGTTTTTTATTAAAACATAACAATTAGACCTCTTGAATCTTAAGAAAGTTTTTACAAATGTTGGAAGCCTTCAGCTGTATCAATTGATGCGGTTCACAACATTTTTAATAATAAGTATCCTCTTTACGAAAAGCCAAATGTCCAAAACGGATATTGGTTTGTTTGAGGTTTTCCTTTTTATTGCTGGCTTTGTGAGTTTTTTTTGGGTTACAGGGATTATACAGTCCTTTTTGTCTTTAACTCATAGCAATAAAACTTTTAACAGACAGGGAGCGATGACTAAAGATAAGTCACCTGAAATTTTCAATGCTTTTATTGTTCTTTCATTCTTTAGCATCCTGGTATTTCTAATTGGTCTGGGCTTGCGGGGTAGTTTTGCGGTTTATAATATGGGAGGGAATATCCCCTATATTAACCTTCTACTGGCTTATATTCTATTAAGCAATCCTCCTGTATTAATTGAATATATTTACCTGATCAGAAATAAACCAAATTCTATTTTTGTTTATGGTTTTATTACCTATGGCATTCAGCTAGTGTTAGTTTTATATCCGGTTTTTAGCGGTATGGATTTTCTTTGGTCTTTGGTAGGGTTGGTTGTGATTTCTGCCCTTAGGATGGTTTGGGTGTTAGTTATGGTTTTTAAGTATGCTAAATTTGAATTTTCGTGGGGATACATTAAGGAGCATATGACATTGGCTGCACCTTTAATCCTTAGTGCTTTGTTAAGTGGTTCGGCTCAGTATATTGATGGGATTATTGTAACCCGTAACCTGAGTGCTGAAAGGTTTGCAATTTTCCGATATGGAGCCAAGGAGTTTCCTTTAACTATTATTTTAGCAAATGGCCTTTCGAATGCACTGATTTCTGAATTTGGAAAACAAGGAGGGCTTAAAAAATCGATGGATGTTATAAGGCATCAGTCCCGAAGGCTTATGCATCTTTTGTTTCCCATTTCTATTGTGGTTATGCTATTTTCCCGGTGGTTCTATCCTATTATTTTTAACGAGGAATTTATTCGTAGTGCTGACGTGTTCATGATGTACCTTTTATTGATAATCCCTCGGCTGGTTTTCCCCCAGACTATATTGATAGGATTGAAAAAAACTAAGGTGATACTTGTAGCTTCTAGTATTGAAATTGTATTAAATGTACTGCTAAGTATTTATTTGGTAAGATATTACGGTACAGTTGGTGTGGCATTGGCCACTGTAATTGTTTATATTTTTGAAAAAGCCTTTCTGGTTGGGTATAATCATTACGGATTGAATATACCACCGAAACGTTATATACCGGTTAAGACTTATTTCGTTTATACTATATTGATTATCTTAACTTTTGTTTTAATAGATCACAGAGTTATTAATATTCATTAATGAGTAATCGAAGCTTCCGGATTAGTACTCTGGAATTTTAAAAAAGAGAGTTATCTTTGTAGGATAATTTCAATAATTTTATATACATGAATATAGCAAGATCTTCAAATCCGGCGTTGAGCGATAAGATTTTTCGTAATGTTCCGGTATCAACGGGAGGGGACGTAATGACACTTTCCGGAACAATGAATAAAACTTTACTTAGTTTTATGCTCTTATTACTTGGAGCGGTTTTTACCTGGTCAAAATTTTTCAATAATATAGATGAAGCAACTGGTGCAACGGCTGTAATGCCTTATCTGATTGGAGGTGGCATTGGTGGTTTTATTCTGGCACTTGTTACTATATTTAAGAAAGAATGGTCTGCATATACAGTGCCTGTATATGCTGTTCTTGAAGGTTTAATGTTAGGTGCTCTTTCTGCTATAGTTGAGGCACAGTTTAAGGATCAGGGCTTGGTGCTTAGAGCGGTTGCACTTACTTTTGGAACCTTTTTTACTATGCTGTTCCTTTATAAATCCAGAATAATTAAGGTAACTGAAAGATTCAGGATGGGAGTTTTTGCTGCTACCGGAGGAATTGCCATAGTTTATCTTCTGGGCTTTATTATGGGCTTATTTGGGGTAAGGTTGGATTTTTTGTATGGAAATAGTCTTATGTCTATAGGAATTAGTCTTTTTGTGGTTGTTATCGCAGCCCTTAATCTGGTATTGGATTTTGATTTTATTGAGAAGGGTTCAGAATCAAATTTACCAAAATATATGGAGTGGTACGGTTCATTTGGGCTACTGGTTACCCTTGTTTGGTTATATTTAGAAATTCTCCGGTTACTGTCTAAGATTAGCAGCCGGAATTAACTAATAAATATTTTCGATTATGAATTCTTTGGAAAAACATTTTGAGAAATTCAGAAAGAATACCATTGGTTATAATCATACCTTTTACTCTCCATATGGGGAAAAGAAAATAGTTTATAATGACTGGATTGCCGGAGGAAGACTTTATGGTCCGTTGGAGGAGAAAATGGCCCGTACCTTTGGCCCTTTTTTGGCAAATACCCATACTGAAACCAGTGAAACAGGAACCCGGATGACCTGGGCCTATCATGAGGCCCGTAATATTATTAAAAAGCATGTAAATGCAGAGCCGGAGGATGTCTTGATCTTTGGGGGGTTTGGCATGACCGGTGTTATTAACAAATTGCAAAGGATCCTTGGTTTGAAAGTAAATCAGGATTTCTTTGATATAGATTCTATTCCGGAGAATGAGAAGCCGGTTGTTTTTGTTACCCATATGGAGCATCACTCAAATCATACTTCCTGGTATGAAACAATTGCAGATGTGGTAATTCTTCAGCCTGGACAGGATCTCCAGGTTGATTTGAATGAATTACAAAGGAAGCTGGATGAGTATAAAGACAGGAAATTCAAAATTGGAGCTTTCACAGCGGCCTCAAATGTAACCGGGGTAGTTACTCCTTATTTTGAGATGGCAAAAATTATGCATGAAAATGAGGGCTTGTGTTTTATTGATTTTGCCGGTTCCGCTCCTTATGTAGAAATGGATATGCATCCGGAAGATCCTTTGATGAAGCTGGATGCCATATTCTTTTCGCCACATAAGTTCCTGGGGGGGCCTGGCTCTTCCGGAGTTATGGTGTTTGATTCTTCCCTGTATCATAGTGCTTCTCCTGATGATCCTGGAGGGGGTACCGTTGACTGGACAAATCGTTGGGGAGAGTATAAATATGTTGATGATATAGAGTTACGGGAGGATGGAGGTACACCAGGCTTTTTGCAGGGAATCAGAGCAGCTTTGGCTGTGGAAATTAAAGAACAAATGGGACCTGGTTTTATGGAAAGAAGGGAGAAAGAGTTAATTGATCTCGCTTTTTCAGGATTACAAAAGATCCCGGAAATCAGGATTCTTGCTGAAAATGCAAGGAATCGAATTGGTGTTGTTTCCTTTTTTCATGAAAATATCCATTACAATTTAATAGTGAAACTCTTAAGTGACCGATATGGAATTCAGGTAAGGGGGGGCTGTGTTTGTGCAGGTACTTATGGTCATTTTTTATTGGGAGTAAGTCATGAGAAATCACTTGAAATAGCAAAGAAAATTGATGAAGGGGATTTGTCTGAAAAGCCGGGTTGGGTCAGGTGGAGCTTGCATCCTATGACTACTAATTCAGAAGTACAGTATTTTTTAGATGCGCTTAAAGACATTATAATGTATTCTACTGAATGGGAAGATGATTATCATTACGACAAAAGTAAAAATGAATACTATCATAAATCGGACGATGGGTCGAAATTGTTAGAAGTAAAGAATTGGTTTAAGTTTTCTTGAGTTTTCCTAAATTTGAATTATGATTCTAACCGAAGTATCAGATAAAAATTTTGCCAATGATTTTTTAAAGGTTCCAAAACAGTTATATCATAAAGATAAGGCATGGGTTTGTCCGCTTGATAGAGATATTAACAGGATTTTTGACCCTGGCTATAATCCTATGTTTGAGGAAGGTGAAGCAATTCGTTGGGTGCTTAAATCGGAGGAAGGAACTCTAATAGGCAGAATAGCAGCTTTCTATAATCTTAAAAAAGCAAAAGCAGACGGACAGATGATAGGTGGAGCAGGTTTTTTTGAGGTTATAGATAATAAGGAAGCGGCTTTTGTACTATTTGATGCAGCTGTTTACTGGCTGAAGGAAAAAGGGATGGTTGGGTTTGATGCGCCAATAAATTTTGGTGAAAATGAGAATCACTGGGGGCTGCTGGTTGATGGGTTTACTCAGCAGGCCTTTGGTATGCCATATCATAAAAAGTATTATAAGGCATTTTTTGAGGAATATGACTTCCAGAATTATTTTGAACAATATAGTTACCATAAAGATGTTGCTTCTGTTACCCAATTCCCGGAGAGATTTATGAGAATTGCCACCTGGGTGGAACGAAAGCCAGGATATACCTTTGTGCATGCCGACTTTGGAAATATTGAGAAATTTGTTTCTGATTTAGTTGCAATTTACAATTCTGCCTGGTCTGCATTTAAAAAGGACTTCACACCACTGGATCTCCTAAAAGTCAGAGAGTCCTTTGAAGAAACTAAGCTTATTTTGGATGAGGATCTGATTTGGTTTGCCTATCATGAAGGGAAACCCATTGCTTTTTATATAATAATTCCTGATTTGAACCAAATCCTTAAACATTTTAATGGTAAGCTTAACCTATGGGGCAAGATTCGGTTTTATTATTATAAACAGCGAAAAGTAATGACACGTATGAGGGGCTCTGTTGCAGGAACTGATCCGGCATTTCAAAATATTGGAATAGAATCAGTTATTTTTAAAAAGCTTTTTGAGGTGTATCGAAAAAAAACATATTACAAAGAGCTGGAATTGTCATGGGTGGGAGATTTTAACCCTAAAATGATCTCTATTTATGAAGCATTGGGTGCGAAACATGCAAAAACACATATTACCTATCGATACTTATTTGACAGGACCAGACCATTTGTACGGTATAAAGATGAGATGGAAGCTAAAATGAAAGTGAAAAATACAAACTAGATTTAACCAGTTTCTATTTTAGCCTGATAATTTTTGTTTGTGCTGAGAGAGGTTTTGAATTGGACGATAGATGTAAGTATTGCTATTTTTGAGATAATACAAAAAAATACATCTTCTGGTTTTGGATATTTATATACATTACTTATCTTTGCACCCCATTAAAAATGAATTATTAAATAGTAAGAGATATGAAAAAGGAAATTCATCCAAAAGATTATCGTTTAGTTGTATTTAAAGATATGTCGAATGGCGAGACTTTTGTTACCAGGTCAACTGTGGCCTCAAAGGAGAAGATAACCCTGGACGACGGTAAGGAATACCCCCTGATTAAAGTTGAAATTTCCAATACTTCTCATCCTTTCTATACTGGAAAAATGAAGTTGGTAGATACTGCGGGACGGGTTGATAAATTTATGAACCGGTATAAAAACCACGTGAAGAATAAAGCTAAATAAAAATATTTGTAAGATTTTTAGATAGCCCCGTTTTCGGGGCTTTTTTTTTCTGGTTTGGTGACAGGATTCACTTTATATGTGCTTAATCTCCTTTAATTTTGTATGAAAAACGATTTTAGCATATTTTGGCACATGGATTGCGTATTTAATTTCTACATATAAATTAATGTAATATCTGCCATTTTGACTATATTATTAAAAAATGGGTGCTTTATTGTTAATTAGGAATAATAGTTAATTAATTTTGAATATGAACGGTAGAAATAAAACAAGATTTGGAGATATTTTTATTGGATCTTCAATGGAGGATGATGGGGAATTTATACCTTTAATTACAGAAGAGGACGAGGACGAAATGAAGAATGTTGAGGTTCCTGAAGTCCTGCCGGTATTGCCTTTAAAAAATACGGTATTATTTCCGGGAGTAGTTATTCCAATAACTGTAGGTAGAGATAAATCATTATCCCTGGTTAAGGATGTATATCAGGGGGATAAGATGCTGGGAGCCTTATCTCAAAAAGACTCAGTGATAGATGATCCCGAAGAAAAAGACCTTAATCAAATTGGTACGGTGGCACAGATTCTGAAGATTCTTGAGATGCCGGATGGAAGCACTTCTGTTATTATACAGGGGAAAAGGAGGTTTAAATTAAGGGAAATAGTAAGTGCAGATCCTTATTTCAGTGCCAGGGTAAATTTATTGGATGAAAAAAAACCCAAAAAGAGTGACAAGGAATATGTTGCTTTGGTTCAATCATTAAAAGATATTTCTTTAAAGATTATCAGGCTTTCTGCAAATATTCCGCAGGAGGCTTCCTTTGCTGTTAAGAATATAGAGAGTTCGGAATTTCTGATAAATTTCATTTGTGCTAATTCAAGTGTCGAACCAAAAGATAAACAATTACTTCTTGAGATTTCCGGTTTAAAAGAGAGGAGTCAAAAATTGCTGGAGTTTTTGACCAAAGAGGTACAAATGCTGGAGCTTAAAAATGATATACAGTCTAAGGTGAAGTTTGAGTTGGACAAGCAGCAGCGTGAATATATGCTGCATCAGCAGATGAAAACCATTCAGGATGAGCTTGGAGGGAATCCTACTGAACAAGAGGTAGAAGACCTGATTGGGAAAGCAGTAAAGAAGAAGTGGAATGATCAGGTTGAAAAAGTTTTTACACGGGAAATTGAGAAATTACAGCGTATGAATCCGGCTGTGGCAGAATATTCGGTACAACTGAATTATCTTCAGGTCATATTGGATTTACCATGGGATGAATACTCTAAGGATAATTTTAACCTGAAAAGGGCTGAACGAATTTTGGATAAAGATCATTACGGCCTGGAGAAAGTAAAAGAACGAATTCTTGAACATTTAGCTGTATTGAAACTAAAAGGAGACATGAAATCTCCCATTATCTGTTTATACGGCCCTCCCGGAGTTGGAAAAACTTCTTTAGGTAAATCAGTAGCTAAGGCATTGGACCGTTCCTATATTCGAATGTCACTGGGGGGGATGCATGATGAAGCAGAGATCAGGGGGCATAGGAAGACCTATATTGGCGCCATGCCAGGTAGAATTATTCAAAATATTAAAAAAGCAAAATTCTCAAATCCGGTTTTTATTCTGGATGAGATTGATAAAGTAGGAAACGATTTCAGGGGAGATCCATCTTCTGCTTTGCTGGAGGTTCTGGATCCTGAGCAAAATTATGCCTTCCATGATAATTATCTGGAAGTTGATTATGATTTATCTAATGTATTGTTTATTGCTACTGCAAATACAGTGAACAGCATTAATCCGGCTTTACGGGACAGGATGGAGATGATAGAGATTAGTGGCTATATAGAAGAAGAAAAAATTGAGATTGCAAGAAAACATTTAATACCCAAGCAACTTGGATTACATGGCTTAAAGAAGGTAGATTTAGTTTTTAATAAAAAGCTAATAGAGCAAATTGTGGTTGATTATACCAGGGAGTCTGGTGTAAGGGAACTGGATAAAAAAATTGCTAAGGTAATTCGTGGTACAGCTAAAAAAATTGCTTTTGAACAAGAGTATAACAAAAAATTAAGTGCAGGGGATATAATTGAAATTCTTGGGCCACAGGAATATTTAAAAGAAGCTTATGATGGCAATGAGTTTGCAGGAGTAGTTACCGGTTTGGCCTGGACTCCGGTTGGTGGACAGATTCTTATGGTTGAAACCAGCTTAAGTGCAGGGAAAGGAAGATTGACACTAACAGGTAACCTTGGAGATGTAATGAAAGAATCTGCAGTTATTGCACTGGAATTCTTAAAAGCACATTCTGATTATATAGGATTACCTCCGGAAGTTTTTGATCATTGGAATGTTCATGTTCACGTTCCGGAAGGAGCAATTCCAAAAGATGGACCTTCAGCAGGTATTACAATGGCTACTTCTATTGCTTCTGCATTTACACAGCGCAAGCTTAGAAAGCTGCTGGCAATGACAGGTGAAATTACACTTCGAGGGAAAGTATTGCCGGTTGGTGGTATTAAGGAAAAGATCCTTGCTGCCAAAAGAGCAAACATTAAAGAATTGATTCTTTCAAAAGAAAATAAGAAGAATATTGATGAAATTAAGGATATTTATATTAAAGGACTTACCTTTCATTATGTCGAAAATATTTTAGAAGTTCTTGAGCTTGCATTACTAAATGAAAAGGTTAAAAAGCCTAAAAATATTCTTGGTGAATTGGCCGGAAAGAAATAGTTTTTTCTTTTTTAGTTCTTACACGACCTAAACCTTATTTGTTATTCTTAAGATACCCCGGGGTTAAGCCACCGGGGTATCTTAATTTTTAAGCTACGTCTTTTATTTTTAGATTTGCTTTAAAAGTCTTAGATTTGTTTTAAACTTAAGAATGGTTTAATATATGCTTTTGGATGATTATTTTAAATTAAGAAAATGAAAAAAATAGCAGTTTTCCCTGGTTCCTTTGATCCATTTACAGTTGGACATGAGTCGGTGGTCAGAAGGTCTCTGACAATTTTTGATGAAATAATTATTGCTATAGGTTTGAATACAAATAAGAAAGGTTATTATCCTTTGGAAAATAGACTGAGTTGGATTAAGGAAGTGTTTGAAGATGAGCCTAATGTAAAGGTTGTGCGTTATCGTGGACTTACTGTGGATTTTTGCAAGTCTGTTGATGCCCGGTTTTTATTAAGAGGTTTGCGTACTGCTGCCGATTTTGAATATGAAAGAGCTATTGCCCAGGTTAACAAGGCAATGAATGCTGGAATTGAATCTGTTTTCATGTTAACTTCTCCTGAGCATACTTACGTGAATTCCAGTATTGTAAGAGATATTCTGAGACATAAAGGAAATGCCAGAAAATTCCTGCCAGGGAAGGATAGTTTAAAAGAAAAGATTATAAATTTTACACAAGAGGATGAAGCTTAGGCTCAGGTTTTTTCTTTTCCTCTTAATTTTCTGTTCAATTTCATATAGAGGACTTGCCGGTAATATTATTATTTCAGGGCATGCTCCTGATTATTGCGGTGATTCTCTTAGCTTTTATTATTTACCGGATCCATTTACGGGAAATGTAGAAAATGCAGGGAGCGTTAAGGTTAATTCGGAGGGATTTTTTAAATTGGATTTCGAAAGCAAAATTGTTCGCCAAATAAACCTGGATATTGATGGGTTTTCAGGATTTTTATTTGTTGAACCGGAAAAAGAATATAAGATTGACCTGCCTCCTAAGGTATTAAAAAATAAAAGTGATATTTTAAATCCATATTTTAAACCTGATCGTATTCGTCTTGGGATACTTAACCTTCAGGAGGATGACCTGAATATTCTTATAAAAAGGCTTGATGATTTGTTTTATCCGTTTTTTACTGAATATGCCCTTAATCTTTACACTAACAAACCAAGAAGTAACATTAAAAAATTTGAATTATTTATCGATAGCTCCTTTGTAGGTTTTAATCATCCGTTTTTTCTTGCATACAAAAAATTTAAATTCAATGAGCTTCAGTATTTAAAATACTCTGGAGCTAAAAAGCAGCTTTTATATGCTCATTTTTCATCAATGAGGGAGGCAAGTAATAATCCTGCCTTTTCAGAATTATTTAACCGGGTGTATAAACGATTTTTATACAATTTTGCTAAGATATCTGAAGATGATGAAGTTGAGAAGGTGATTTATATTAGTAAAAGTGCTGTTGAATTAAAAAATCTTTTTAAAAAGAGTTCTTATTTTGAGAGTGATAGTTTATTAGAGCTGGTTTTGATAAAGGGGATTTATGATGAACTTTTTTTATCGGATTTTCCTAAAGATAATTTGCTTGTTTTGTTGGAAGGGCTGGGTAAATCAACTTCGATTGAATTGCATCGACAGCTTGCAGCATATATAAAATGGAAAGTTACAAGGTTTGATCCGGGTAAGTCTGCTCCGGAATTTTATTTGTTTGGTTCAGAAAATAACCGGGTGGATTTAAATAGTCTTAAAGGAAAATATATTTATCTGAATTTTGCCAGTTTTCAAAGCTATGCTTGCCAGGTTCAGTTTCCGATTTTGAGTAAAATCTCTGCAGAATACTCAGGAGATCTGGTTGTTGTTAGCATTATTGTTGATAGTACCCTTGAGGATTTGGTTGTTCAACAAGATTTTTATGGCTATAAATGGATTTTTCTACACCTTGGGGATGATCCGGCACTTCTTAAAAAGTATGATGTAAGGGTATTACCTACTTACTTTCTACTGGATAAAAATGCTCAATTTATAAATGCTCCTACCATAGCACCTACAGAAGGTTTTGAAAAGTATTTTAAAAGAGAAATTTTAGGTCTGGACTAGCCTGCATTTGTAAAGGATAAAGAAATAAGCTTTTATCCTAATGATAGTATGACTTATTGTAAATTAATTCAATAGTATTTTTTG
>JAOZKQ010000605.1 GCA_029935275.1 Bacteroidales bacterium
GGGTTCAGAGGTTCCGGGTTCAGAGGTTCATGAGATTTGTACCAAATTAGCCAATTACTTTTTAACCTTCTGACCTATGGGTTTTGTTTTATTCCCTTCCTGAAAGATTTTTAGGTATTCTACCGTTTCGAATGCTTTCTGAGCGGAGCCTGCGTCCAACAATTCGCTCGACCATTTTGCCTGTTTCCAGCACCTTATCTATATCGACACCTGTATCAATACCCATTTCATCCATCATAACAAGCATGTCCTCTGTCGAATTCAGGCCCACAATTTCAGGATCATTATAATAATAAGAACCAGTTCCGGTTACAGGAACTCCATCGACAAAATTCGCCGGCTGACCTCCAATACCACCCATTGTTGATTCATAGTTTGTCATGCCTGTCTGCAAGGCTGCTAAAACATTTGCCAATCCCCAGCCTCTGGTAGTATGCAGGTGAACAATATGTTTATCCGGGCTCCCAAAAGCATCAAGGAGCATTGAGTAATACTTATAAACTCTGTCGGGTGAGGCGGAGCCGTCATGGTCTGCATGTTCAACATCTGTAGCTCCGAGATCAAACCATCTTTTTGAAAATTCAATAGCTGTTCCCATATCAGTAGGCCCTTCAATCGGGCAACCCCAGATGGTGCTAACTGTACCGTTTACATTAAGTCCGGCATCCCTTGCTATGGGGATCCATTTCTCGCACATTTGCCAGTATTCTTTTAAACTTAAGCCTGAATTGATCCGGTGATGTGACTCTGAGGTGGAGACCATCAGTAAAATCCTGTCCGGGCCATAGCCTTCTTCCCTGGCTTTTATGGCACGCTCAATTGCCCTTTCGCGAATTGTAATGGCTGTAAGACTTACATCATTAAGTAAATCTTTTACTTTTTTGCTACTTCTTAGCTTTTTGAAAAGATCATCAGCATCTTTGAATTGTGGCATTCCTTTTGGGTTTCCAAAATTTGTTAGTTCTATGTGCTTAAACCCTGTAAGGATCAATTCTTCCGCGAGCCATAACTTGGCTTCTGTAGGGATAAATTTTTCTTCATGCTGAAATCCGTCACGTACAGTAATATCTCCTATGTTAACCTTTTTCGGATAGTTCATAAATGGCTCTTTTTATTAAGTGAAAAATGACAAGTCTAAATTAATCATTTTTTTTATTACTTTTAGTACACTTTTTTTAATGTGAATAGAATTTAATTTTAAATTAATCTTTACGGTTTTGTTTAGAATAAAATCCAGCATCAATGGACAATCAAAAGAATTTAAGGAAAATAAAAAAGCATTCCTTAAAACACTTAAAGAATACCGGAATATTTTGCAGAAGGTTTCCCATGGGGTATCACAAGCTTCTTTAGAAAGGCATAAGAAGCGGGGCAAGTTATTAGCCCGTGAACGAATTGATCTTTTGCTTGATCCAAACACACCTTTTATGGAACTTTCTCCTCTTGCAGCCTATGGGGAGTATAATAATCAATTTCCTTCTGCCGGTATAATTACTGGTATAGGAACTGTTCATGGCCGTGAAATGATAGTGATTGCAAATGATGCAACGGTAAAGGGTGGTACTTATGTTAAAGAAACCATAAAAAAGCATTTAAGGGCTCAGCAAATTGCCCTGGAAAACCATTTGCCCTGCGTGTATATGGTTGACTCGGGAGGGATCTTTTTACCTGAACAGGCAAATGTTTTTGCCGATCGTGAAAACTTTGGAAGGTTTTTTTACAATCAGGCACGTTTATCTTCC
>JAOZKQ010000606.1 GCA_029935275.1 Bacteroidales bacterium
AAAATCTGACTGTATCCTTGTGCTGGGAAGCCATGATTTAAGAGTGGCGGAAAGAGGGGCTGAACTTTATCTTCAGGGCTGGGCTCCTTTAATAATCTTTTCAGGCGGGCTGGGCAATTTCACCAGTGGAGTATGGGATAAGCCTGAAGCCGACAAATTTGCATTCATAGCAATGAAAATGGGGGTTCCTGAAAATGCTATTCTTATTGAGAACAGATCCACAAATACCGGAGAAAATATTCTGTTTACAAAAGAGTTATTGAAACAGAAAAACCTGGATCCGGACAGTTTTATTCTGGTTCAGAAACCTTATATGGAGCGTAGAAGTTATGCTGTTTTCAAGAAACATTCGCAAAAAAAGGTAGTTGTAACATCACCTCAGATATCTTTTGCTACATATCCTACCAATGAAATTCCGCTTGAAAAAGTAATAAATATAATTGTAGGTGACCTGCAAAGAATTAAAGTGTATGCTGAAAAAGGGTTTCAAATACCCCAAGAAATTCCAGGGAATATCTGGCAGGCCTGGGAACAACTTGTAAAAATGGGATACGACAAACATCTAGTGAATTGACCGAATGAATTTCTTGCCCTGAAAAGGATGGTAAATTTTCTAAAGCTCATCTACTTCAGAACCCTATCTGAAATTGCAGGACTGATCCGATCCATATAAAACTCATTTGTATATGCAATTTCAGATGGTGATGGTCCCACCCATTCTGTTTTGAGTCCCTTTATTTTTATCGTACCATCGCCATAAACTGTTACAGTTGCAAACAATGGGTCTTTATAGGGACAGGTATATTTTATCCAGGGAAAATTTCTGTCTATTTCTTCATTATAGCTCATATGCTTATGTTCACCACCCACCCAGAAATAAGACATAGAATTCACCTCCACATACCAGATGCCATTTATTTTCTCAGCCCAGTCTAAATGGCTATGCCCATTAAAACATGCCAAAATTTTCCTCTTACCCACTCTTTTATTCTCATTTTCAAGCACCTTCCGGACATCCTCCCGATTTTCTACGCCCCAATTATCTTCCAGACTTTGATGCAAAAACAGAATACATGGCAGGCTTGTACTTTCCAAATCATCTTTCAGCCACTCTTGTTGTACTTCACTTATAAAATGGGGATAGCCCTCCTGGGGTGGATCTTTCTTTTCGTTTCCATCAAGAACAATAAAGTGGAAGCCATTCATGTCAAAAGAATAATAAGGAAACTCCATGCCCCAATATTCCATAGTTTGCTCTTTGGTAAAACCTCCATCCATCTCATGATTTCCCAGTACAAAATAAGCAGGACCGGTAAATGAATTCCATATATCCAAAAAAGATCTGTTATATTCAAATGGAAGGCCAAAATCACCAAGTTCTATTATAAAATCAGCATGCCTGTTGTTCATTGCCTCCACAAATATTTGAAGCCTTGCATCTGCATCATGCATGATATCCTTATGAACATCAGCACAAATACCAAAAGTTATTTCCTTTGATTCCTGAGCATTTTTGCAAGAAAAAAAACCGGAGCTAAAAACAAATACAATAATTCCCAGAAGAAAAATGGAAGATCTTCGTTTGATCATTTTTTACTACTCTTTATATTTTAAAATATTATTGTCCGGTAAAAATTCCTAGGATATAATTTATTGCTTCCTTCAGACCATTTAGCAATGGGGCTATGCGCCCCAAACCCCCATTTACTTTTTTCCTGCAGCTGAAAAAAGTAAACAAAA
>JAOZKQ010000607.1 GCA_029935275.1 Bacteroidales bacterium
GACCTGATCAAACTCTATGCAAAACGAAAATCAGAAAAAGGTTTCAGCTTTACCCCTGATACTTATATGCAGGATGAACTGGAGGCGTCCTTCATCTATGAAGATACACCCGACCAGAACAATGCCACCAAATTAACAAAAGAAAGCATGGAGGCCTCTTTCCCAATGGATTTACTTGTATGTGGGGATGTGGGTTTCGGAAAAACCGAAGTCGCTATCCGTGCTGCTTTTAAGGCAGCAGCCGACAGCAAGCAGGTAGCCATTTTAGTTCCCACTACGATTTTGGCATTGCAACATTTTCATACTTTTAGTGCAAGATTGAAAGACTTTCCATGTACAGTGGATTACATCAATCGTTTTAAAACTACTTCCCAACAAAAAAAGACACTGGCTAACCTTGCCAGTGGCCAAACTGACATTATTATTGGAACTCACCGACTGGCAGGTAAAGACGTTAAATTTAAAGATCTGGGCTTATTAATAATTGATGAAGAGCAAAAGTTCGGAGTGAGTATGAAGGAGAAAATACGACAATTAAAAATCAATATTGATACCTTAACTTTAACCGCAACACCCATACCCCGGACTTTGCAATTCTCATTAATGGGAGCCCGGGACTTGTCTATTATAAGGACTCCACCACCCAACCGGCATCCTATTATTACAGAGCTCCATTCGTTCAATGAGCAAATTATCCGTGAAGGCATTGAATATGAAATAAGCCGGGGTGGCCAGGTGTTTTTTATTCACAACAGAGTAGATAATATTCTGGACATTAAAAAACTGATAGATAAATCATTACCAAAGATAAAGTCAGTTGTCGCCCATGGCCAGATGAAAGGTAATAAACTGGAAGCCATCATGATGGATTTCATCAATGGTTTTTATGATGTACTCATTGCCACTACAATTATTGAGTCAGGACTGGATATCCCCAATGCCAATACTATTTTCATTAATAATGCACAGAACTTTGGGCTCAGTGACCTTCACCAGCTCAGGGGAAGAGTGGGCAGGTCAAATAAAAAAGCCTTTTGTTACCTCATGGCCCCACCATTGCAACTTCTTACAAGCGAAGCAAGACGAAGGCTTAAAGCTATTGAAGAGTTTTCAGAACTGGGTAGTGGTTTTAATATTGCAATGCAGGACCTCGACATCAGGGGAGCAGGTGATCTTTTAGGGGCTCAGCAAAGTGGCTTTATCTCGGAAATGGGTTATGAAACCTATCAACGAATTCTTCAGGAAGCTGTTCAGGAATTGAGGGAAGAAGAGTTTACAAACTCCAGCCAGAATACGGAAACAGATGATATTAGAAACTCTGATACAGAAGAATATGTTAGCGATGTATCAATTGATACAGACCTGGAACTTCTTTTCCCTGATGATTATATAAACAGTATTTCGGAACGGATCCGTTTATACCGGAGGCTGGACAATCTGAAATCAGACGAAGAAGTGGAAAAGTACCGAAAAGAGTTAGCAGACCGTTTCGGTGAACTCCCAGTACAAACACAGGAATTGCTAAATATTGTAAAATTGCGAAAACTGGCCAGAAAGCTGGGATTTGAAAAGATTATTTTAAAAAGGGAAGGATTGATCCTTAATTTTATCTCCAGCCAGGATTCTCCATATTTCCGATCATCTGTTTTTAGTAACATCCTTTCTGTAATGCAAAAAAAACCTGCAAAATATGTAATGAAAGAAAGAAACAATAGACTTACGCTTTCCATAATGG
>JAOZKQ010000608.1 GCA_029935275.1 Bacteroidales bacterium
ATCACTTTCTTTAAGCCTCTCTGCATTCTCAGCCATCTGAAGCTTATCAATCAGTTCCTGTATATCTCCGTTTATTACTGCCTGCAAATTGTACATGGTCAGGTTTATCCGGTGATCTGTCACTCTCCCCTGTGGGTAATTATAGGTCCGTATCTTGGCAGAGCGGTCCCCGGTGGAAACCATTGTTTTCCGCTTTAAAGATATCTCTGCCATATATTTCTGGTGCTCAAGGTCATAAAGCCTGGTCCTGAGCTCGGCCATCGCTTTATCAAGGTTCTTTAACTGCGACTTCTGATCCTGACAGGTAACCACAATACCGGAGGGAATATGGGTTAAGCGGATAGCCGAATAGGTTGTATTCACCGACTGTCCTCCCGGCCCTGAAGAGCAATAAGTATCCTTTCGTACTTCATCCGGCTTAATCACAACATCAAATTCCTCAGCTTCCGGAAGTACGGCAACAGAAGCAGCAGAAGTATGTACCCGCCCCTGTGTTTCCGTTTGAGGGACCCTTTGCACCCGGTGTACACCGGATTCATACTTCAAAATTCCATATACTCCATTACCACTGACCTTTAAAACCACCTCCTTAAAACCACCAGCCGTTCCCTCCGTAAACCTTTCAACTTCCACTTTCCAGCCCCTGGTTTCAGCATATTTCATATACATACGTTGCAGATCACCGGCAAAGATACTTGCTTCATCCCCTCCTGCTCCTGCACGGATTTCCATCAGGGCATTTTTAGTATCTTCCGGATCTTTCGGAATCAACAGAAGTTGGATCTTTTCTTCCATTGGGCTTACCTTCCCCAATAACTCATCCAACTCTTCCTTTGCCATTTCCCGCATTTCCGGGTCTTTCTCCTCTCCAAGTATTTCTTTTGCAGATTGAATATTACTCAGTACATTCTTGTAGGCATCGTAAGCACGGATAATCGGTTCCAGATCCTTATACTCCTTATTCAGCTTTATATAGCGTTTCATATCGGAGATTGTATCCGGATCAGTTATTAATCTTCCAACATCATGGAAGCGTTCCTTTACTCCCTCAAGTTTATCCAGAATCAAATTTTTGCTCATATTAATACCTCCTGTTATCAGGCTGCAAAGGTAATAAATAAAAAAGAAGACCGAAGTTAGGAATCAGAAGTCGGATGTCTTTGTCTTGTCCTGGAATAGGTTGACACAAATTTCAGAAATCATATTCTAATAAAACTAAAGCCATGTCACTGCTTGGTAAACTCCGCATAAAATTTTGTACCAGCAGGAATGTCCCAATTAAGCTTCAATATGTTTCCATCAATAAGGTATTCGTATACTAATGTACCAGACCCACCGGTAGGTCCTGTTAGAATTAAAGTAAGTTTATTTGCTGATGTTTCCCAGGTGCCTTGCATTGTAATAAGTGTGCCACTAATATTTGTGGTCTGCTCAATAGTACCATCATCTTCAATTTTATATGTCCAAACCAGGCCCAGTGAATCAAGTTGACTTTCTGTAAAAGTTTCGGTTTCTCCCTGATATTCAGAACTCATTTTGGTTAACTTCCAGTTGCCTGCTAATGCCATGTCATTTTCTGGTCCTGTTGGACCTTCATCCTTACAACAGCTACCTGAAAAAACTGAAAACAGGGCCATACATACTATAATACCAATAATTGATCTTAAGCTGATCATAATAACCTCCTCTTTTTAGAGTTAAAAACTATCAAATTGCTAAAGCTGTACTTCCATTA
>JAOZKQ010000609.1 GCA_029935275.1 Bacteroidales bacterium
TCCTGG
This sequence comes from Bacteroidales bacterium, assembly GCA_029935275.1. Classification (GTDB taxonomy): domain Bacteria; phylum Bacteroidota; class Bacteroidia; order Bacteroidales; family VadinHA17; genus JANTGF01. The sequence continues at coordinate 7 of JAOZKQ010000609.1, forward strand.
TTCCATTTATTAAAAATGATTTGGTAACCGAAACCAAAAGGTCCGTTTCAATTGGATTTCCTTTATTATCAGTTGCCTTAATTTCAACCCTGACTTTTTCCCTCAAGCTGTACCTTGCCTTATCTGGCTCTACACTAAAAATAATTCTATTATCATCATGATAATAAACAAGGGTATCAATAGTAGATTCTTCTTTTTGGATTTTTGTTTTTCCGGGAGCCTGAAAAGGGTTAATTATTGAAATGTTTTTAAATGCGAAGTCTTTTTGATCATAATTTTTCATCCAGTTGGTATAGGCACGGATTAAATAATTGCCACTCCCAAGTGTGTCAGAAAGATTAAAACTGACTGATTCAGACTTTTCATTTGCACTGATTTTTATTTGTTCTACAGGAAATCCTGCACTATTGATTAGTTCAACATAAACAACTTTACTTAAATTGTTGGGTTTATTATCAAGAGCGTTAAGTTTATTCACTTTTAACCAGACCTGTTCACCAATAATATATAAATCCCTGTCGGTTTGAATGTAAAGCTCTTCCCTGTAATTTTTATTATTATTCTCAGCTAGCTCAATTAAATGGTCTTGAGATGAAACATTCAGCCAACATATCCAATTCAGCAGGACTAAAAGCATTGGTTTTAGTAAAGCTGATTTTGAAAAATAGCTGCAATTGAATCCCATTCTGATTTATAAATTAAAATTTTTCACTTTTAATATTCCCTTTCCCGATTCCTCCATTCCGACATTCCACTCTTCCTCTATTCCACCATTCCATCCCCACAGTAGAGGGATTTTGCTCCGCTCAACATTCCCTGCCCGTCCGGTCAGGCGGGCATTCTTCCCTCATTCCACCATTTCATTTCTTATCGCAAGTCAACCCAAAAACCCGGCTTCTCAGGATCACCTGTTACCCTGCAGTCGGAACAAGCTTTTGTGGTAAAGACCAGCCTCTCAAGAGCAAGGCCAAAGTATTCCCCATATACAAAAATGTAACCTATACCAGTATAATCATCATATATTTCCTGGAATGTTGGAAGCGGTCCCATGGATTGACCCTCAGGATCTTCATAATCGATGGGCCCCATTTTAATAAGGGCACATGGATACCTGTAATATGGCAGATCATAATCAATTAGTTCTTTACGGGTAATATACTTTCTCTTCTGTTTAACAGCTGAAACCTGGAAGAAACCTAAAATTTTCTCATTTTTATTGTTTTGAGAATGGATATTTCCGGTTATGAAATAAGGTTGTTTCTCGAAAATATCCCCTCCGCTTTCAGAAACCTGCTTTAAGCTTTTCCAATAAGCGTATTCGGTTTCTGATAAGGAATATTGTTTTACCAGGATACTATATTGTTGACTTAACCTGTCGGATTTTGCAGAAGCAATAAATTTTAGAGCTTGTTTGTTTACCTGGTCTGTTAATTGTAATTCAGAAGAATGAATTAATACCTCAGTTGAATTGCTGTATTTCCATCCAATATGGTTTTCCACGGGAATTGATATAAGCTGTTCACCTCCAATAAATTTATATCCAACCGGATAAGGAACCTTGAATTTCCAAACCTCCTCAAATTCCCAGCGATAGTATTTGCAGTCTGTAGTTTCGTTACCGGAATCAATTAAGATTCTAATACCGGATTCTTCTTCAGTACCATTGTTAAAGAATTCTTTGTCAGGGGCATAATATATGCTGTCTATTCCGGGCACTTCGGTCATTA
>JAOZKQ010000610.1 GCA_029935275.1 Bacteroidales bacterium
TACTTAATATGAATTTACTACTCGGATTAGATTATGGAACCGGAGGAGCAAAAATCTCAATTATAAACGATAAGGGAGAAGAACTAAGTTATGCTTTTGAAGAATATCCCATCCTGACTCCAAAACCGGGCTGGTCTGAGCATGAGCCCCTTAATTATTGGGAACTGGCATGTCGGATTATTAAAAAGGCGCTTGATTCTGCAAGTATTAATCCCGCTGATATAAAAGGAATTGCCGTTTCTTCCGCATTACCATCTCTTGTTTTGGTTGATAAGGACGGCATACCTGTCCAAAATGCTTACAACCTTATGGATAAACGCGCCACAAAACAGGTAGAGTGGCTACAAAATGAAATTGGTGAAAAAACCATCTTCGATATTTCTAAAAATAGACTTGAGGATCATCCTGCAATTGTTAACTTAATGTGGGAAAAAGAGAACAGACCCGAAACCTTCAGTAAAATTTATAAAGCCCTTACAATTGACGGATTTGTTAATCTCAAGTTAACTGGTAAATATACAGGACACTATTCGGGAGCAGCATTTTATGGTGTTGCTTATAATCTTCTGGAGCGTAAATTTGATGAGCAACTTCTTGAGAAAATAGGACTGAGTCCTGGCCTCTTCCCTGATCTTTACCGTTGTGAAGCCATTATTGGTGAGGTGACCAAAGAAGCTGCAGCACAATCCGGACTTGCACCCGGAATTCCTGTTGCTGCCGGTCAGGTCGATTGTAATGCAGGATGGTCTGGTGCAGGAATGGTGGATGAAGGGGATATTCAAATGAATCTGGGTACTTGTGGAAATTTTGGGATTCTAACGAATGATACCAATTTCCCTGATACTATGATTAATTTTTCCTACACAACAGATTCAGAGGACAGATATATCATTGTTCCAACAACAACTACCGGTGGACAGCTAATCCGTTATATGCGGGATAATTATTATAAAATGGAGCTCGCTGAGGAAGAGTCCAGGGGTACCGATACATATGATTTAATTAATGAAGAAGCAGCTGTTGTTCCTGCTGGTAGTGAAGGACTTGTGGTTTTGCCATTTTTAATGGGAGAGCGAACACCAATATGGGATGTAGATGCCCGGGGAACTGTTGTAGGTCTGTCGTTAAATCATACCCGTGGTCATATGGTTAGGGCTATGATGGAATCTGTGGCCTATGCGCTTTACGATTCCTTCAAAATTCTAAAGGATTCAGGAAAAACCATTAATGCCCCAATAGTTCTTAATGAAGGTGGCGCAAAAAGTGCTCTTTGGAGAAGGATTATCACCGATGTGTTTAATATGCCAACGGTTATGGTAAAACGTAGAACAGGAGCGCCATTTGGAGATGCAATACTTGCCGGTGTAGCTACCGGAATTTTTAAAGATTTCTCTGTAGCAAAAGACTGGGTGGAATATGTTGAACCCTTGGAACCAGATGTCGATACACACAATCTTTATATGGAATACTTCGCTTTGTACAAAAGTATCTATGAAAATTTAAAAGGCGATTTTAAAACTCTTACGAAACTCAGGAATAAATATTAAACAGAAATAATGGAATTATTACGAAAACTTGATGCACGACTGGAAGCCGGAAATCCAATAAAAGCCGGAATTATTGGTTGTGGTCAAATGGGATCGGGACTGGCTCATACTATAAGTAATATCCGCGGTATGCAGGTACAGGCAATTGCTGATATAGATCCTGAGCGGGCAATAAAAACCTTAAT
>JAOZKQ010000611.1 GCA_029935275.1 Bacteroidales bacterium
GTAATTTGTGTTGTTGACAAGCCATTGTTAATCCTAGTATCGCCGGCACAATGTCCCAATAAAACATGCTTACCGGTAAATTCAATTGCTGTATAACAATACCATCCGGCAGGATCGCTTTCAATTGTCTTTATTTTTTGCCAGGTCTCCCCCTCATCTTTGGAAATAGCCAGATTAAACGGGGTTCGTTTACCACCGTCTCTCCCTGTCTCAAAATTATTATTCCAAACGAGAAGTAAATCACCGGTTGAGGGAATCCTTTCAATGGATGCAGGAGAAAGAGGAGATCTGATATTACCCGGTTTTATGGGTGTCCATGTTATACCCTGATCATCTGAGAAAGAGAAATATTGTACACCTGACTCTGTTCTGCAAAACAGTAATAATTTTCCATTTTTCAGTTCAACCACCCCGGGTTCCTGCAATACAATATTTTCAGGGTTGGCAACTTGCTGTGATTTGACCCAGCTCCTACCATTATCATCAGAATAATAGCAATTAACTATTCCTATTGCTGATAATTTTGGCTGGTTTATATTATGAAGGGAAGTGGGGAAAATTATCCGGCCATTTCCTAATTGCACAAATCTGTCATTATTTACTACATGATAACCTTCAGTATCCATGCACCTAACTGGCTCACTCCATGATTTTGCTTCATCAGTGGAAGTTCGCATAAAAGGAATGCAATCTGTTTCTGAGTTTTTACGTAAATAGAATAAAGCTATTTTGCCATTTTCTAATCGCAATAATGAAACGGACATAATATTCATGCTGCCTTCATTGGAAATAACTGTTATATCTTCTTTGGTCCATGTTTTTCCATTATCGTTTGAATACCGGCCAGCCAGATATGCACTCGCATGATCCCCGGTCCCACCCGTAAAATGTGTGTAAACAAATAAAAGCCGACCATCTTTAAGCTTAATAAAGTCTCCTTCGCTATTGCGAGGATTACCCTCTTGTGGTTCTAGAAGTAGTGTTATTTCTTTTCCGGGTTCGTCATTTATAACATCATTTGAACATCCCATAAAAAGGATTGGAATAGTTAAAATGAAAAGTAAGATTTTTGGACTAAATTGTTTCATTTATTTGGATTTTTATATAATACTGAATTTAAATATAATAGCAATAATTGTATTTTTAAATATAGTTATAAATCAACATAGTATTGTTTCCATTTTTGAATATTTTCATTTGCGTTGCTTTTTGCCTTCTTTATGTTACTTCGTGGTAAAAAATCAAAATTCATTTTAACCACTTCCAAAGGAATGCCCGTCTGACCTATTCCGGGCAGGCCCCTGGCAAAAGGGCTCGAAGGATATCACTAAGGATTCACAAAGATTAATACTTTTGAACCCAACATTCAATTTTCTATGATCCAGTTTTCTTTAAAGAAAACATGTTTAATGGTTTTCCTTTCACCGGGTAAACGATAAGTATAAGTTACATGTATCTTGTTGTCTTTAGTCTGAATAACAGAAGGATATGAGAAGCTTCCTCCTTCTGTATTCTCAAGATTTTTCTTCCACTTCCATGTTTTCCCTTCATCATCTGAAATGGCGACTGCTATGCTGTACCTCCCGTCATCCATATCATTATAAACCAGAAGCCAATGGCTATTTTTTAGTTTAAGTATTTCAATGCTTGCACCAGGATTTGGAATTTCTGATTTTTGGGCATAAGTCCAGGAATAGCCTTCATCACTGGAGTGGCTTATCATAATTC
>JAOZKQ010000014.1 GCA_029935275.1 Bacteroidales bacterium
AGGATTCTCAGCTTAAATTAAGGATATTGATCATTAATTATTATCCTTCCATCAATAATAAAAGCTAATTGGTCAAAATATCTTTTTATTTATATATAATAATATGTATATTTATCAACTGACCAACATCCTGACATTTTAATTCTATATTTTTCAGCTATATGACTTTTTCCAAAGAAATTAGGCAGATAGTTTCTTGAATAAAATATTATGCCTTTCAATATTATAAATTTTGTTAAGTCACATTAATAATAAAATACATAATCATGAGAAAGAACCTTTTAACCCTTCTTTGTGTAATCTTTATTCCTTATGTCCTTACTGCACAAACAAACATTAGCGGTAAAATTAGTAACAATACAACATTGTCAGTGGCGAACAGCCCCTACATAGTGACAGACAACCTTACTGTTAATGCCGGGGTAACATTAACGGTTGAATCCGGCGTTGAGTTGAAGTTTAATTCAGGTAAGTATATCCAGGTTTATGGTACACTCACGGCAAACAGTGCTGCTTTTACAGCCAATGAAAGCACTACTGAAGGTTACTGGACCGGAATTTATATTGGCTATGAATGGGGTAGTGATATTGGAAATGCAACCCTAAACAATTGTTCTGTTGAGTATGCAAAATCCCTTTATGTAAGAAAGGGACAGCTAAACCTGACAAACAATACTACAATTAATAATTTTAGTAATTCCGGTATAGATGTTTATGCTGACGGAATACTAAATATAGACCACACTACCATTCAAAATTGCTCCTACCCTGTGTATTTCAGGGGAAACGGTACATGGACTGCCGGTGAAGGACTGGTTCTGACCGGAAATGATAATGATTATATATTTCTTAATTTCAGAGATATTAATTCAACATTGAGTTGCCCTGAAGTAGGTGTTCCCTACTATTACGATTCGGAACTCCGGATTACTGAAACAGGAAGCCTTCATATATCTGCAGGAGTAAGTTTTTTGGGTAATACCAGTGCCTATATTTCTGTAGATGGTAAATTGAAAGCAAATGGAACATCATCCGAACCTGTCGTTTTCAGCAGCATACCTTCTTCAGAATACTGGCAGGGTATAAACTTTAATGATCCGGCTATTGATACAGCGTGTATATTAACTAATTGTAAGTTCACAGGAGCTAATTATATCAATTATAATGACAGAAATTCGGAAATATCCAGATGTGCAATGGAAGTTATAAAAAGTTCACCCACATTTGATAATTGCGAGTTTTCCAACAACCGGTACAATCTGGTTGTTACAGGCCAAAGTTTACCCTCCTTTTCAAACTGTGATTTCAAAGCATCAAGTTTTGTCGAAAATCAGACACTCAATATTAATGTGGACATGAATGCGGCACCAGTTTTTAACACCTGCTCTATTGAATTTAATGCAAAAGAAGCTCGGGCAATAGGTATTATTGGCTCTACCGTTTACGATGATTCTCACCTGAAGCAACTATCATTTACCGACTATAACAATCTTACTTACACCCTGTATGGAAATGTTACTGTCCAGGATACGGCTTCACTGACTATCAACCCCGGAATTGTTATTAAATGCACCAAAAAGGATTATTACATACAAGCCAAAGGAGCTTTAACAGCCATAGGTAATGAAAATAATCCCATCGTGTTTACACATATTTCAGATGATAACTTTGGCTTTCCCGCCGACACATATAACAATGGAACAGGATCCATCAGTAGAAGTTCATCAGGCAGGTTATTTTTAAGCAGTTCCACAACTTCGCATATAGAATACTGGAAGATTCTTTATGCTGGCAGGGATCAAAACTATTACGCCCTTACGGTAAATAATAATAATATTGTTAAAAATTGTGAAATCAGAGAAAGCTACCGGGGAGTACTTTTTTCTGGCAATGCCCAGCTAGTCAACAACCATTTTGAGAACATAACAACCTATCCTGTGTCCCGCAGTATGAATGATGGATTACCTGTATTATTAGGAAACTCAACGGCCAGTATTGGAAATGCGGGTATATATGTTCATGGTTTTGAATCAGGTACCTACTCTATTGGAGGAATGGATTTTGCAACTTACCCTAATGTTGCATATATCATTGATAATAATTCTGAAATACCTGCATCTACAGATGTGACAATTCAACCGGGTACTGTCTTCAAGTTCAGGGAGTATTATGGTAAACTCACAGTCAAAGGCGGTCTGAAAGCAAAAGGCTCAAAAAATAATAAAATCATTTTTACCTCCCTTTATGATAATTCTGTTTCCGGAAACACAAATTTTAACGGAGGAGATGATCCGACTGGTCATAAATGGAGTGGTTTAGAGTTTACTGAATCCTCACATGATGCATTTAATTCATTAAATAATGTGGAACTAAGATATTTCAATAACAGTCTTAGTTTTAGTAATTGTAATGCGGTAGTGGACTCCGTAACCCTGAACTTTTCGGCTTCCTATGGAATATCAATTCTGGGGGAGGCAACGCTAAACATAAGCAATTGTGAATTTAACAATCTGAATAATGCCCCCATTCAGATGGATATGTTTGCCAGTCCAACATTTTCAGGCAATACGGTAGCAAATGTACCCCGTTTAGGAATCAGCCTGAAGGGTGGCACGGTAAGCGGTACGGTACCTGTTCGAAGTTTTGCCGGATATGATAACATTACTTATTTGATAGATGAAAATATCAGGGTCGATGATGAATTAATTATACCGGCAGGACTGGTATTTAAAGGAGACGGTGGTGAATATATTGATGTTTATGGAAAACTTACCATTCAGGGTACAGAAAATAAGCCTGTGGTTTTCACTACGGTGCAGGACGATGAGTATGGAAATCCAGGAGATACGGACCAAAACGGGTCAGGAACTGTAACGAATAAAAGAGGCTGCCATATTGTATTCAGAGAACAGGCGGATGATCAGAGTGTAGTCGATTATACGCTGTTCAGATACATGTACAATCATGGAATTTATATGGCCAGTGCATCGCCTATTATTTCAAATTGTATTTTTTATAATCCTGTAAATGAAGGTATAAAGTTAAATGGGGTAAGCACACCTACAATTAATAATTGTACTTTCGAAAATGCTCCATTCCCTATAACTACTTCATTAATGTCATTCCCGGGAAGTACTCAAAATAATGTATTATCAGGAACTACAGGAAAAGGAATTCATATAATCGACAATGAAACACTAACACAAAATACCACTTTGTCTAAAAAGAATTTTGCCGGAATTGATAATATACCTTATATATTTGACAGATATACAATTGGAACAAGTGCAGTATTGACAATCTCTCCGGGAGTTATTTGCAAATTCAGGCAGAATGGCTACCTGAATGTCAGAAATGGACTGATTGCAAATGGAGGAAATACCCCGGACAGCACCATTGTCTTCACATCAGACCGGGACGACTTTTATGGAGGCGACACTTATGGTAATGGCGATGCGAATCAGGCGGATGATCATTGGTGGTGGGGAATAAAATTCGAGGGAGAATCAATTGATGCTTCCAGTATTCTGGATAATTGTGTTCTTAAAAATGGTTCACGCAATTATTCCAACAGTGCCAATGGAAATAATCGTGGTGCCTTAACTTTAGACAATTCCTCACCCACCATTCAAAATTGCCTTTTTGAACATAATTACTGGGGTTTGCTGGTTCGTAACACTTCTGTACCAAACATTGCAGCTTGTGATTTTGTTGCGACTAATCCAACTTATGGCTACGGCATATGGAATGAAACCGGTACAGTAACCATATCGGCAGAAAATTGTTGGTGGAATCATGACTCGGGACCCCATCATGCCACCCTTAACCCTGATGGCCAGGGTGAAAGGGCTTCCGATGGAGTAGATTTCACCCCATGGATTTCCATGCCTTCACAACCCCTTATGGGAGATGTAAGCTTAAATGGTGAAGTGATGCCTTATGATGCCTCTCTTGTATTGCAAAGCAGTGTAGGCACTTTAACTCTTAACAGTAAACAACAATCAGTTGCAGATGTTAGCCGGGACGGTACTTTGTCAAGTTATGATGCTTCCCTAATCCTGCAATATTCTATTGGGCTGATAGGGAGTTTTGAACCAGCCAGTCCAAAATCAGGATCTTTATTGAATAGTGTCTCAGTTTCTGTCCCTGCTGAAACCATATCACCTGAAACATCCCGTTTTGAGATTCCTGTGTCATTATCAACTTCTTCCCAAACCAAAGCTGTTGACATGATGCTAACATCCAATCGGCAACATTTAAAATTTATCGGGCTGAATACTGCAAAAATATCTTCAGATATCATGATTGTATCAGGCTTTAATGACAGTACAGGTGTCCTTAAAATAGCCATGGCATCAGCATATGACCTGGAACTTAACCAGACTGAACTCGGACTCATTTTTGAGATCACCAATTCTCAGATGGAAGAATCAAATATTAAACTGGAAAATCTGTCTGCAAATGAGATACAGGAGGATGAATCGCTATTTACAATTACTGTCAATAGTCAGAATATGGCAACCGGACTGACTGATGTTGCTGGGCTTTCATCCCTGAAAATTTATAGCCTGGATAATAACTTCATTGCAGATCTAAACCTGATAACAAAGCAATCGAATTTAATCATAAATATTTATGACATCACTGGTAAAATGACAAATCAGTTAAGGATTAAAAACCCTCACACAGGTTACCATCATCTTTTATTCCCTGCCGAAAGCAATGGAAATAATAATCCTTCAAAAATATACCTGATATCAATCAGGGGAGATGATTTTCTTGTTACACGGAAACTTGTTTTAAGATAATGTATTTATTGAATCGGAGAATATCTGCCTTGAGGGTATTTTTCTCCAAAACAAATTATACAAATGAATAAATCAGGTCATTATGAATTATTTCTTGCCGGTTTTTTCCTCATTTTCTTTTCAATATGGGGCGGAAACCTGGCAGGCCAGACAACAGCCATTGGATTCAGCATCTCCAATGTTACGATAACTGAGAAAGATACTTTTACTGTTTCGATAAATGCAGATTCACTTCTAACAGGAAGGTCCGTTTTCGGTTACAAATTTTACATCAGTTATTCTCCTACATATTTTGAGTTTAAGGAAATTGAGGGTACTAATTCCATACTTACATCCTGGGGAGAACCGACTCTGAACAGTTCGAATGAAGGAACCCTGATAATGGCCGGAGCCGGAGCTACACCCCTTACAGGAAACGGAGAAATGATCTATCTTAAATTCATATCAAAACGCTCAGGGAATGCCTATATTTCATTTAATACAAGTGAGAGTTACCTGAATGAACGCAACCCTTCTTCTGTGTTTACAAACGGATATATTACAGCCTCAGCAAGATCATACCCTAATATTTCTCCTGATTACAGGCAACTTTTTGTCGGTGAGGAAGTACAGATGTCTGTTTCGGGAGGTCAGGGACCTTATGTATATACTGTAGAAAATCCATCGGTCGCCATAATAAGCAATGAAAATACGGTAAAAGCCATTGCTCCTGGAACTACAAAAGTTTATGTCACAGACGCAAATGATGAAGTTTCCTATACAACCGGCCTGGTTGATATAAGAGCGATTAAAATAAACCTTGAGGAAGTTTCCACCTGGCCTGCTGACACCTTTTACATTCCTGTAAAATTAGAAATAGCTTCGGGAAACACGGTTTATTCAGGTCTTTTTGACCTTAGTTATGACAGTGGGCTGACCGGTTTATCAGGAGATATACTTCCCGGAGATTTCCCTCTTATTATTGAGAGCAATGCAACAGGTTCAAAAGTAAAAGTTTCATTCGCCTCAACATCAGGAATAACAGGGAATGGGATTTTATGCTACCTGGCTTTCAGGGCAAATACGAGTGGTAGCCGGCAGGTACATTTTGAAAATATGCGATTTAATGAGAGTCTGCTTGCTTATGCAACAAAATCCACTTACTATATAACTGTCAATTCATTACCTGTATTAAGTTTCTCCCCTAATTCCGGAACACTCATGTGGGGTAAAACCATTAAAATAAATGTTTCAAACGGAACGGCACCTTATATATATACTGTATCAGATCCATCCCTGGCATCAATTGATGCTCAGGGAAATCTTACAGCAATAAGCGGAGGGCAGATTACAGTAACAGCCACTGACGCTCACGGAGCTGTCAAAACAAGCGGGGTATTTACCATTACGGATAGCAAAATTACGATTAACCCAACCGATGGGGTCCTTGACGGTGAAACCCGTGTTCCCATAATTTCTTCCAAACTTCCTACCGGAAAAGCTATTTATGGGTTCAAAGGCAACATCATATTTGATGATTCCCACCTTGATTTTATAAGGATTGATCCACCAAACGGAGGAACACTTGTTCAATCCTCATTGAGTGGGAATTCCATTCAGATTGCAGGAGCATCAGGTGAAGGAATTAGCTCTGGAGTTATTGGCTTTCTGGTTTTCAAAATAAAAAATACTTTACCCCTGGATGGCCGGGCAGACCTTACTCTCATAAGTTTCTCAGGTAATGAAAACAATCTTTACTCCAGTCTGGAAAGTGGTAATGTCCACAGAGTGGAACAGGTGAGTTACCGGCCGATAGCCAATGCAGGATCAGATTTCTCCTTGCAGGAGGGAAAAGCTGGTCACCTGGATGGCACAGGGTCTTATGATAATGACGGAGATCCGATTACTTATTTATGGCGAGCTTCGGATGGGTTTATTTTAAATGACAGTACCTCACCGGCACCAGAATTTACTGCACCTTTTGTCTCTGAGAATACCACTTTCACGATAACACTTATTGTGAGTGATGGCACAAACGAATCCGATCCTTCAGAAGTGAAAATTACAGTATTGCAAATTAATCATCCACCTGTTGCTGATGCAGGCGAAAACCTTAATTATGTAGAAGGAAGTTCTGTTTCACTTGACGGAAGCAATTCTTTTGATCCAGATAGTGATGCCATTTCTTTTAAATGGATTTCGCTGGATGGAATTATCTTATTTAATAATACCAGTGCTTATCCTTCATTTATATTACCTCAGGTAACAACAAACACAAACTATCGTTTTACTCTTGTCGTGAATGACGCTGCAGTCAACTCCCCTACGGATACGGTAATCATCACAGCTGTTCAGGTTAATAAAAAACCAGTGGCCTTTGCCGGTGGTGATTTCAACCTGAATGAAAATGAACAGGGAACTCTTGATGGTTCTCTTTCTTACGATGATGAAAATGCTCCCTTAACTTATTTATGGACAGCTCCTCCGGAAGTAACTCTTTCTTCCAAGACAATTGCAAAACCTCAGTTTACTGCTCCGGCAGTTCACCTTGACTCTGTAATGGTTTTTAGTTTGGTAGTTAACGATGGCACAAGAAACTCGAATCCGGATGAGATAAAAGTAACTGTATTAAATATCGATTCCCTTAGTAATGAGGCCCTGATTGACAGTGTGATAATGAATGGACTTGATTCTTTTGCCATTGATACAACAAATGCAATAGTGAAGCTTTATGTTCCGTATGGATCAGATATTCGTTTGCTTGCTCCTGATTTCACGATCTCCCCAATGGCATCTTTGAATCCGGCAGGAGGATCTCTGCATGATTTCTCCACTCCTGTTTATTACTCGGTTATGGCAGAAGATGGCATTAACAGTAAATTATGGAAAGTGGAAGTTTTCTCTCCGGAAAGAAGTATTTCACGTCAGCTTAACTCCGGATGGAACTGGATCTCATTAAATGTTCAACCCGAAGATATGAGTATCAGTAATTTATTCAGCAGCCTGGTACTGGTTAATCTTGATTATGTAAAATCCGTTGAATATTCATCCACTTACTATACTGAAACAGGTTGGTTTGGAAATCTTACCTCCTTCCCGCAAAATCAGATGATAAAATTCCGCAAAAATGCACCAGAAAACCTGGTTATACAGGGAAAAGAGATTAATCCAGCCATAACTCCCGTTACACTTAGCCCCGGTTGGAACAATATCGCTTATCTTTTAAAGTCAGACGCAACTATAAATTCTGCTATCGAAACTACCTCCATCCCCACAGGTGATGTTCTGTTAAAAGGACTCAATGGCTCTGCGATATATTATGAAGGATCCGGTTGGGCAGGTGAATTGGATACTCTCAGGGTTTTTTACGGCTATAAATTAAATATACAGTCTGCTGGAAATTTGTATTACAATACTTCAACAACAGCCCCCAAAAGCCTTGTGACTACTAAATTTAGCCGGAAACAAATGCTTCAAAATTACAAACTGCATCCTGAAAACTTTGAGTTTTCATCCACACTGATAGCAGAAGCGGTAAATACTGAGGGTCATAATTATTTACATACCGGTGACCTGATATCTGCCTGGTACGAGAATGAATGCAGGGGAGTTTCAGAGGCCAGATATATCCCGGCTCTTGAAAGGTATATTTTTATTCTGAGTTATTACTCAAACAATGAGGGGGAAGATATCACATTTAAAATTAAGCCCTATTCAGGTGATGAAAGTTACAGTTCAGACTTTCAGTTAAGTTTCCATCCGGACGATATCACAGGAAAGGCTTATCAGCCTGTGCAAATAACCCTGGATATTGTCAGTTCAAACGCTGCGGATTTAAGTAAAAATAAGCTCTACATCTATCCAAACCCTGTAAATGAACAGCTCACCGTCACAGCCACAGAGATCATTAAAATGATTGCATTGTACAACCTTACAGGCAAAGAGGTGAGGCATTTCAATCCCAAGGATAAATCAGTCATTATTTCAATGCAAGATTTAGCTCCAGGAATATATACAATTAAAATAGAGACAATAAACGAGGTGATTATCCGGAAAATAATCAGGGCTTCATATTAACATCATAAAAAATTAAAAAATGAAGAAGCGGATCACTAAAAATGATGCATTTTCAGCAAATCATTCATTGACAGGATGGAACAAAAACCTGCAGGCTTCCCTAATGGCCTTTGTTTTCATTTTGATAAACCTTTCATTTCAGGCAAATGCCCAGTTTCATCTTCCGGCAATACCATCAAATACACAATTTTCAAACCAGTTTGAATACAGTGCCGAGTATATTTACCGGGTTAAGTCAGGAAGTGATTATCTTGAAGACGGCGCTATTCTTGCTTATGTTGACGGACAGCTTCGGGGAGCACAGACAGCCTCCGTTCTCTTTCCACCCACAGGAATTCATGAATACAAGATTCGTGTTTTTAGTAATACAAATTCCGGAGATCAAATCAGCTTTCGTTATTATGATGTTTTTCACGAGAAAGTTTATGAAATAACTGAAAGTGAAATTTTTACGGCAGATAAGGTGCCGGATTATTATCAGCCGGCAATACTTAATGCCTTTTGTGGACCTACAGAAAAAGCAACTGGACTACTTCCTGAAGATCTTGCGAAAAATCAAAATGCCACACTTGATTTGTTCTGGCAACCTTCTCAAAATACCACGCATTACATCTTATACTTATGGCAGGATGGAGATCCGGAACCTGCAACCGCTTACCGCGATAATATAACAGGAACCTCCACAAGGGTAAATAATCTTACCTATGGTAAAACTTATCACTGGTATATTGTGTCTGCTAATCAATGCGGCAAAGAAATTAGTAACACTCAATCTTTTACAGTAAGAAATCTTCCTGATCTTATTATTTCACAGATGAGTTCTCCCGATACAGTTCTTTCAGGAGCCTCTTTGGAATTAAGCTATACCATAAAAAACCAGGGTCTGGGTTCCAGTACCGGTTCTTCCTGGTTTGATGCAGTATTTATATCAGATGATGCCATTCTCTCCGGTGATGATCATTTATTGGGCCAGTTTGAAAACAAGCGTCACCTTGAACCTGACAGCAGTTATACTCAGTCTGTAACCATTACACTTCCTGCAGATAATACCGGAAGTTATTATTTGATAACCAGAACAAATCAGACTAACAATATGATGGAATCTGATCAGGGAAACAATATTATTCAACAGCCCTCTCAAATGTTTATTAAATTAAAACCTTTACCGGATATCAGGGTAACAGATATATCTTCTGGTAAAATCACCCTGCAACCTACCGACACATTTGATATTTCGTGGAACATAGAGAATATTGGAGATGCACCGGCAACAGGTGGCTGGACTGAAAAAATTTCGATCGTATCCCTTTCAGGAGCCCGTTTTAATCTGGCGGGAACCCCTCAATATACCGACGTTTTGAATAATGGCAGCTTGATCTCCAGAACTTATCAGTTCGTCCTTCCGGAGATTCTCAGCTTTTCAGGTGAGGCATATATCGAAGTAGAATTAGTTCCTTCGGATGAATTAATAGAATATCCCGGAAATGAAGCAAATAATAAGGCAACTTCTCCGGGCAGGGTAACTGTAACCAACAGGCTGTATCTGACAATTCCCGGCCCTGTAAAAGAAAATTATACAGGCGATGTTCGTTGTTATGCTACCAGAAGCGGAAATTTTACCGATGAACTATCTGTAAGCCTTTCTGCCTCATTGCCGGGGCAAATCAATTTTCCCCCTACCATTACCATTCCTGCACGGAATTCTTCTATTGTATTTAATATAACACCCATAGATAATTCTCAGCTGGATGGAACCAGAGGAATTACTGTTACTGCTTCTGCATCGGGATTTTCACCTGTTTCAGAAAAATTAAATATTCTGGATGATGAAATACCTTCCATTTCATTAGTTTTCAACAAGGATACTGTTTCAGAAGGAGACAAACTGTTGCTGACCTTATCCAGTGATCTGGCCATTCAGGATCCTATGACTCTCTACCTTTCAAGCAACCGTTCTTACCAATGGACTTTCCCTGATAAGGTGGATATTGAACCAAATCAAACTTCCGTAACAATTGAAGTGATGGTAAGTGAGAATACCATTGCAGAGCTTAATGAAGAAGCTTCAATTACTGCAAGATCTGAAGGAATGATCCCGGGAACAACAACAGCCTATATAACAGATAATGATATCCCTGTGATTGAACTGGAGATTCTTACAGATACCATTTCTGAAGGAGCCGGATCCTATGCCACATGGGGGGTGATTCGTCGTACAGAAAACACCACTTGCCTGGTAAAAGTAAATCTGTCGGCAAGTCCGTCCAATGCTTTGTTTTTTCCATCTTCAGTAACTCTAGATAAAGACGTCACTCAAAAACAATTTAATATTGGTGTGATTGATAACGCACAGGTAGATGGTTTTCGTAATATTGAAATTTCAGGAGCAATTTACATTTCATCGTGCAATTGCAATACAACCCCCGATAATGGCGGAGTGGTAAAATCAATCTTGACAATTGTTGACAACGACGGATCTTCATTATCAGTAACCATTGACCCGGCATCTCTTAAAGAAGGTATATCCAATGCAGGAACCATGTCAATTTTCCGAAACACTTCTACGGAAATACCGCTGGAAGTAAACCTTTCCAGCAATGACACCAGTGAGATATCATTACCAGAAACTGTCACAATTCCTGCCGGAGAGGCTACAATCCAGGTTCCAATTGACACAAAAGACGACCATATTGATGATGGAAACCAGATGGTTACGCTTCAGGCAAATGCAACCGGGTTCTCTCCGGGAATGGCCTGGGTGTATGTTACTGATATTAACAAACCTGACCTGGTAATGACAGATATTGAGCTATCCAAAGACTCAGCTGTGGCCAATAGTCAGATAGAGGTACATGCAATGATCATGAACAATGGTTACGGAACGGCTCCCTCAGGTGTAAAAGTAAAATTATATCTATCTAAAGATGACAGGATTGATGAAAAAGATTCGGTTATTTTTGAAAGCAGTTTTCCCGACCCCATACCCATGAGTCAATCTGCAGCTTACCTGGAATTGCTTACTGTACCATCAATTGCAGGGGATTATTACATCCTGGCAAAAGTAAATCCAGAATTGACAATCTCTGAGCTATTATACATAAATAATGAGTCTGGTTCAGTTCCGCTGAGAATCTTGCCCAGTTATAACGGAGTGGCTATGACTGATGTGGATGTCCTTACAGAACCAGCGCCGGTTTCTATTCATGGACTGGCCACACTGATTGACGGGAACCCAGCACCAAATGCCGACCTGGATATTTATATTATTTCAGATGGAATCAGAAGAGTTCTTGAGGTAAGTACAGATGAATCCGGAAACTTTAGTACTAGCTTTGAGCCCAATAGTTATGAGTCAGGGCATTATTCAATCGGAGCATGTTTCCCGGGACAGGATATGAATGAAGAACAGGATGCTTTTGACATTCTTGGAATGGAGCGTGTTTCGAAAGATTATTTTATATGGAACATTAAAAAAGATGTCCCTGTTACAGGAACAATCAAAATTCAGAACAGAAGTAACATCCCTCTGCATGACATTAGTTTTAGTTCTGATAATTTACCAAACGGATGCCAGTTAAGAATTGATACAATCTCCATCCTGCCTGGGTCAGGAATTGCCGAATTTAATTACACTGTCGAAGGGCTTGAAAATACAGCTGGAGTTAATTATATTGAATTTCCTGTTATTGTAAGCTCCTCTGGAGGGGTCTCTTTCGAATTTACAGGATATTATTACTGTCAGTCACTGGAAAGCCATCTGGAATGCAAGCCTGCTAGTATAAATACAACAATGACAAAGGGGAAATCCCGCTATTTTAATTTGCAAGTCGTTAATATCGGTGCAGGGGAAACCGGTCATTTAAGTATTGAGCTTCCTAAAATTGACTGGATGTCACTTGTAAGTGTGGATACACTGGGAACCTTATTATCGGGTGATACTTTGAATATCACTTTAATGTTTATGCCCAATAATGATATTCCCCTGAACGCACCTATGTCAGGAAGAATGGTAGTTCACATTACCAATGGTGATGACCTGATCATCCCATATCAGGTGGAAATGGTATCTGAAGCAACCGGTTCTTTGCGTGTGGATGTAGTTGACGAATACACTTATTTCACTGAAGATGCGCCCCATGTGAGTGGCGCCCATGTAGTTATCCGGCACCCCTATAGCGGTATGGTCATGGCGGAGGGATTTACAGATACTAACGGGATTTTTGAAGTTGAAAATTTAGCCGAAGGATCCTATAAAATGACGGTGGAGGTGGATAAACATGAGGGATACCAGAATATTATCATGATTGATCCGGGCCGGGTCAATGAGCAATCCGTATTTCTGAGTTTTCAGGCCATCACTTATACATGGGAGGTCGTTCCTACGGAAATTGAAGATGAATATCAGATAGATCTGGTCATGGAATACGAGACCAATGTCCCTGCACCTGTGGTAATTATTGAAATGCCTGAGGAAATGCCTGAACTATTAGGTGATGAGACCTATACTTTCTTGGTAACCCTGACCAATAAGGGATTGATAACCGCTGAGGATGTAGAACTCAGGTTCCCCCAGGATGATCCTGAATATGAATGGATTTTTAATTTCCCGAAGATTGATCTTTTGGCTCAGCAAGCCATCCAGGTTCCTGTTGTTATGCGAATTAAAAGCTCAAATAAGTCTGCTCATATTTCCCAACAAACCAATATTGGCAGTCCCCTGGATATTGAAAAATCTCAATATTCACAAAACGGGTTGAAATCAGGTGGAGGCTGTACAGATTATGCTATTACAATTTATGGATTTGAATGTGGTCTGGACCAACGTTGGCATACAACTTCTCACTCATTTACGTTTTCTGGCAGATATTGTCCGCAACCCGGAACAGATCTTCCTGATTTTGGTGGAGGCACAGGACCAGGAGGTGGAGCATATACAGGTGGTTATGCCGGAGCAAATAGACCTTTTGTAGCCATGTCAACAACTGGTTGTGATCCATGTCTTATTGCTGTAGCCGGTGCGGGTGTAGCATGTTATGGAGGTGCAGCTGCGGGTGCTATGTTCTGTATCTTCTCATTTGCTGATGGTGATTTTTTTAGTTGGAGCGCATTAGCAGATGCGATAACTTGTATTCCAAAAAGAGTATATGGTTGTCCTGCAAATGTAGCATCTGCATTTATAACATGTTATGCAGCTCCACCCTGGGGACATTCTTCTCTAAAGAATTCCTCATCCCTATTCCATTTGGAAAATATGAATCTAAAAAATGCTCCCCCGATCATGTTACAAGCTGTATATGATCTGGAACATGTTGAATACTATGATTCTTTACTTGGTGCATATTATACTGAATATTTTGGCAACCTGGATTGGGAATCGAAAGAAAGTATTGGAGATTTTGTTTCAATAATTGATTCAATTGTAAAAGGTAAACTTACTTTCGATACTCAGTTTGCTGATGTTATAAAAGAGTATATGTCAGGGACAGACATCTCTGAAGACGAAATCAATGTTTTTTTGAATCGCTGGAATAATTCCATGGAAGCCTGGAATAAAGGGATTTACTCACCAAACAGTGAATTTCCTGATATTATAGATCATACGCGAATTGACTATTTTCTTTCTGAAATGAATACAATGTACGAATATGCCTTGTCTCAGGGATATGAATCAGTTTCAGACATGTACATTAAAGCATATAAAACGCTTAAAGAAGAAGCCGAAGGTGGAAGATCCTCGGTATGTGCCTCAGTCTCTATTAAAATATCCCAGAAACTGGTAATGACCCGGGAAGCTTTTGAAGGAACACTGACGATTTTCAACGGAAATGAGACTACAGCCATGAGTGAGATCAAATTAAATCTCGAAATAAGAAACGCAGCAGGTGAATTATGTAATGACTTGTTCCAGATTGATACCAAAGCGCTGGATATCCTTACCGGCATTGATGGATCAGGCTCACTGGGTGCGAACCAGAAAGGAAGTGCCACTGTGTTATTTATTCCGGAAAAAGGGGCGGCCCCGGAATTACCTGTTAGCTACTCCTTCGGAGGTTCATTCTCATATCTTGATCCTTTTACCAATGAAACGGTTACCAAACCATTATATCCTGTAACTTTACAGGTGAACCCATCACCTGACCTGTTTTTGCACTATTTTATGCAAAGGGATATTCTGGGAGATGATGCTTTAACCGAAGGTATTATTGAACCTATAGTTCCAGCTGAACTGGCGGTTATGATCGTAAATAATGGTTACGGAACAGCAAAAAGCGTACGGATAGAATCAGCTCAACCGGAAATCATCGATAATGAAAAAGGACTGGCTATTCACTTTGCCCTGATTGGTTCCAATCTGAACGGTCAACCACGCAACTTAGGATTAACAAATATCAATTTTGGGAACATTGCACCCAAAACCTCATCCATTGGCCAGTGGTGGTTTACCAGCGATCTGCTTGGCCACTTTGTAAATTACAAAACCAATGTGACCCATCTCGACAGCAGGGGAAACCCGGATTTAAGCCTGATAAGTGGTGCTGAACTCCATGAACTGATCAGAAGTATTCGTGTTTACGGCGATACTGATGATGGAATAAATGACTTCCTTGTAAACGTAGTACAGGATGCTCAGGAACAACCGGATGCTATCTATATGTCGCAGGGTGACATTGTACTGGATGTTTCAGGAGCTGATGCCGGTTTGTTTGACGGAACCATTCAATCTACGGACTTTATGAACACTTTGACCATTACGGCCTCAAAAATCGGATGGAACTATATCAAACTTTCTGATCCCGGACATGGAAAATATGAAATAGTTAGCGTTACAAGAAACTTTGATCATCAGGAAATTCCTATTGACAATTCCTGGCTGACATATGTAACTCTACCGGACGGAAAAGAACCGGTCTATGAAAATAAATTCCATTTTGTTGACTTCTTTAAAGATCCCGGAGAACAGGAATATACCATTGCATGGAAATTAAAAGATTCCAATCCACCGGCCATAATTAGCATTGAAGGAACGCCTCAATCAGTTGTAACCCAACAGGTGACTTCTGTAACTGTCAAATTCAATAAAGAAATTGATCCGGCAACATTCACCTGGGAAGATATGATGCTAAGATTACAGGGAGGCGATAATATCATGAATTCTTCGGTGGTTATTACTAAAATTGATAGTGTTACTTACTCTGTTGATCTTTCTGCTCTTACTACCGGGAACGGATTTTACATGCTCACGGTTCAGGCAGCAGAGATTGCAGATATGGGAGGAACTTTTGGTAAAGTTGGGAAGCAGGCCTCCTGGACCCAATTTATGAGTGTACCTGCCGTAGAAGAAATTATAGGTTTACCGGAAAACAATACGGAATCATTGTTTGATTATATACTGGTCCGGTTTAACCTGCCGATTGATGTCAATACATTAACATCCTCACGCTTTGTTCTACTGAAAGATGGTAATCCTGTAAATGGCACTCTATCCATCACATTAATGGATACCGAAGCCAGGTTGTTCCGGTTATCCGGATTTACTTCTCTGATGGACAGCGACGGAATATATACCCTGACAGTAGATCTGCCCAACATTGCTACCATTAACGGAGAAAAAGGCTTAATTCAGCAGTCCTTTGAATGGACCATTGACACAACTCCTCCGGAAATTGTCTCCTTTACTAAAGTTACAGAAGGAGGGTTTGACAATCAACATGCTACTGGTATGGAGATTGTCTTCAGTGAAGATGTTTCAGGCCTTGACCTCGCTTCTCTCGAACTCTGGAAGGATGGTCTGCAACAACCTTTGTCCCAGGTTCATATTGACTCACTGGCCAATCATGTATATCAGCTTTCACAGTTCAGGTTACTGACGTATTATCCCGGAACATACACCCTTACGGTTAACATGAACCATGTTCTAGATAAAACAGGGATCAGCGGGACAGGAATAAGAGAATATCAGTGGATAGTTGACCGCACTCAGCCTAACCCGGTAGAAAACCTCAGGATAACTCCCGACCTGGGCTTTTCTGATAATGATGGTATCACATCCAAGCGGTCAATAACAGCCATTATGGATGTGGTTGATCCCGGCACCAGTATTGAGTTGTATAAAAATGACTTTGGAATACTTACATTGCTGGCTGACAGCTCCAATGTTGTGGCAGGAGAGCTTTTCCTTCCGGTAATAATTCCTTCCCCCGGAAATATCTTGCTGGAAGTTCATTGCGTGGATAGCAACCAAAACTTCAGTATTACTCAATTGCCTGTAGTAATTGATGAGTCAGCATTACTGGCTTCCTGGAAAGAAGTTCCACAAGAACCGGCTAAGACTCAGCCTGCTTCAATAAGCATTGAATTTTCAGAGAAAATTCTGGAATCATCTCTCGAAAAGAGTATGTTTACACTCCGGTTAAAAGGAAAATCTCTGGATATAAGTGATTTAACAATTCAGATAGTTTCAGACACTTTGTTCACAATTTCCGGTTTTGAAAACCTTGAATACAGGCCCGGTAATTACACTCTTAATATCGATCTGAGAAAAATACATAAGTATCTGAGCGGACTTCCGGGTACCTATGTTTCTTCTGCTAACTGGACTCTCCTTGATCTAAATACAGCACCTGAAGCATATGCCGGTGAGAATTTCAAGATTCTTTTGGGAGAAACATATCAACTTGATGCATCAGGCTCTTTCGACCCGAACAATGATAATCTGGATTACCAGTGGTTCCCTCCGGAAGGAATTGCATTGGATGATGTCTATAGTGCAAATCCTAGTTTTACCGTACCTGAGGATACCAATGCAGCTGTATTCACATTTATCCTTTGGGTAAGTGATGGTCAGCTTAGCAGTACTGACAAGGTAAATGCATACTTATCAAATGCTTCTAAATCCAGTGAACCTGTGGATGATTCCAGGATAATCCTATATCCAAATCCATGCACAGGTTACTTTACTTTATCCGTTCATCAGACAAAGGTGAAATCCATCAGGATAATTGATTTATCAGGGAAAGTCATATTGAACCGTATCTGGACAGGAGAAAAAGAGCAAATAATTTACCTTGGAAATATACCAGGAGGAATGTATTTTGTTCAGATAAACACTGCTGACAAAAGGATTATGAAGAAATTAATTGTAAGGTAATCCTTCTCATTAGCTGGAATAAGGGAATGATATTTGAATTAGTTCAAATCATTTAAAAAAGTATGAACCTTATAATAGCTCCTGAGTTCAGAAAAGCCTAATTACAATCTGTTGTGAAATATACGTTGGGGCTTCCATCTGTAG
>JAOZKQ010000135.1 GCA_029935275.1 Bacteroidales bacterium
CAAATTTTCTCCAGAACATTACCTCGTTAGTCGATGAATAATCCCGTAATATAAAAAGCTCATGATAATCCAAATTTGGTTTACCAGTTGAGTAGATGTCATATAAACCAGAGCCCATAATGGCTGTGGTTGCCTCAACAGCTTTATTAAGATACTTATCAGGATCTGCGTTGCCTGGGGCAAACGGAGTGCCGGCATGATATTTCTCCCATGTGCCTTCAAAGAGGGCAACCCTGCTTTGAAGCAAAAGCGCCATCCATTTATTTATACGGGAAGCACCATCCGTTTTATCCTCTCCAAGGTACATTGCAGCTGAATCCAGATCTGCAATGATATTATCTGCAACAATGTTCCTGGGAGTCCTAGGGTCATATAGCTCTGGTGTTTCTGTACCAAGCTCAGTTGTGTACCATTGGATATCCCCGTAACTCCGTAACAGCTTGAAATAAACCATTGCCCTGAAAAAATGAGCCTCTCCTAAATATTGCTTATAATCATCAAAATGGGCATTTTCTTCAACTTTTTTATAATTATCAAAGAAATGGTTAACAGATCTTACGTCATTAAAATTTATCCAACCAGCATCGTCAAGAGTGTAGGTTCCTTCTAAGCCCCGGTTAACATTAATAGTAATTGCATTATCGGTACCATAATCACCTCCATGTTCCCGGAAAATAGGGAAATTTGACCTCGTATAATATTGATTTACATAAGTCTCAAGGTCAGCCGGACTTTTGAAAAAGTCTGTTGATCCAACTTGATCCAGGGGACTCCTATCCAAAAAATCATCCTCACATGCATTAAATATTATTATCAATGCAAAAAAACTTATCGCTATTTTTAAATTTTTCATAATTTATAATATTTTTAGAATGTTAAGTTCACACCAATCGAAAAGGTTCTCGATATCGGATAAGATGCTCCGTATCCACTGCCCCAATACGTAAGGCCTGATTCAGGATCCATATCCCCTGGCAAACTTTTAAAGGTTATCAGGTTTGCTCCCGAAATAAATATCCTTGCTTTTTGAAGAGCTACCTTTTTTGAAATATGCTGTGGTACAGTATATCCTAACTGGATAAACTTCAAGCGCATAAAACCCGCATTAAGAACATATCGTGATTGCGATTTTGCGTTTTTGTAGACCTCACTGCTGAAATATGGTTTCGCAAAATAAGCATCGGTATTGGGCCCAAGCATATTGGTTTCATCCGCAGGCCGCCAATAATCTAATGCATCTGTTCCTTTTACAACACTTGAATTAGCCCAGGAAGTCCACAAACCACTAAATAAATGATTATATAAGCTAGGATTATAATCACGTTTCATATACCCAAACCACTGCATGGAAAAATCAAAGCCTTTCCAGTTAAAACCTCCTGAAATAGTCGTATTATACCTGGGTGTAGTATTCCCAATAACCGTTAAATCACCATGGTCATCCAACGTTTCATTACCAGTAGTTATTAAACCATCACCGTTAAGGTCTTTATATTTCATATCGCCAGGCCCCCACTGGGAATAAATATCCGATTGATCAGGCATATCTTCCCCTTCTGTTTGAATTAAGCCATCGGTTATGTAGCCCCATATTTCTCCAACCTCTTTCCCTGCATACCAACCATTAATAAATTCACTCTCATTTACATATTCCAGAATTGTTGATTTAGCATCCCCTATAGAAAATTGTACGTTATACGAAAAGTCAGATGATACTCTGTCTCTCCAGCTCAATATTATTTCAAAGCCATTCGTTTCCAACTTAGCATTGTTAGCTTTTGGAGCAGATGCACCTAAAGTATATGGAAGGGTCTCTGCAGGGCCAAACATTTCAGAAGTAGTCCTGTTGAACCAGTCAAAATTCAATCCCAAACGATTATTAAAAAAACCTGCATCAACGCCAAAATTGGCTGTTGTAACTGTTTCCCATGTTAAACTTTCACTAATTAAACCAGGTGTCCTTGCATATGAAGGCCGTTCATCACTTATAATCCAGGGGGTTTCGCTATAAACAGGAACACTTGAAATATATTGATAACTGGCAACATTCTGATTTCCTAATGAGCCATAAGAAGCCCTAAATTTCAATGTATTAACATAGGGCTCAATTGGAGACCAAAAATTTTCTTTTGAAATCTGATAACCTATAGAACCTGATGGGAAAAACCCCCACCTTGATTCCGGATCGAACCTTGACGAGCCGTTGTAACGGGCACTAAATTCTATCAGGTATTTTTCCTTAAAATTATAATTCAAACGGCCAAAAATGCCTTGTGTCGCCCAATCATACTTAGTATCATCAACTGAAACTGCTCCCAGGGAGGTACTTATTGATGGTACTTCCTCAGAAATCAATACGCCTCCTGCCCCATATAGCGCAGAATAAAACTTTTCTTCTTGTTCATAACCAAGCAATACCTTAAAATAATGATTGCTAAACAATTTTTCATAGGAAGTTATGGCATTAAATAAAGAATATGGAGAATGAGTATGCCTTGAACTATAGGTAGCATTTGGTTTACCAACATTACCAAATTCACCGGTTCCAAGTTCCACCCAAACTGGCTTTGGATTTGATTCCCTATATGATTCTACAATGTTATAGGTATATGAAATATTAGTTTTCCATCCTTCTATCGGTTCTATTTCAGTTCCAACTGTTAACAATAAATCATTTGTTTTTGTCACGATCCTTCCGGAAGATTGCTGAGACCTAATCCAGGGATTAGCTATACTGCCATTAATATTATACTTAGGCGTAAGAGGGCTCCAGGAATATAAGCTAGAAGTCCACAGATAATCTTTATTGACTGTTGTTATTCCATGTGGATAATCAGTATTGGAATTTGTAAATTTTGAATTCACTTTAAAGCTAAGCCATTTTGTAATTCGCGAATTGAGGTTAACCAAAAAATCAATTCTTTTGTAATCGTCATAGCCATAATTGTAAAAACCGTCCTGATTGAAGTATCCTAATGAAGTGTAATACTGGGTTTTCTTATCGCCTCCACTTATGTTAATATTGTGTTTTTGATCCACTTTATTCTTTTTCACCCATTCATAGGGCCAGTCATAATTTGCATTACCAACCCGTCTCCCGGCCCATATATTGTGTGGAGGAACAGCCGGATCATATTCCGTAAGATAGGTCCCATCAATAAAACCTTGAATCCGTGCAAGATAGTCATCATCGTAAATAGGAGGTTTGCCTGCATTTATAGAGGCCTGATTAAAAACAGTAGCATAAACCATAGAACTTTCTAAATGACCGATTCCAATTGGAGTACCAAATGCAATGTTGTTGTTATACTCAACAGAGATACCTCCGTCTTTTCTACCCTTCTTAGTGGTTATCAAAATTACCCCAAAAGGGGCGCGTGCACCATAGATTGCTGAGGCTGATGCATCTTTAAGAACCGATACACTTTCAACATTTGAAGGATCTATGTTATTTATATTCATTTGCACTCCATCAACCAAAATAAGTGGTGAATCATTACCACTAAGTGATCCAAGTCCCCTGATATTCCAACTGGACGAAGCACCCGGTTCACCACCATCACGAGTCAAAGAAATATTCAGGTTTGGCGATACACCCCTTAAGACCTCCCCCATCATTGGTAAAGGCCTGTCTTCAAGCTCTTCGGTTGGAACTGTAGCTACAGATCCCGTAATATTCACTTTTTTCTGTGTGCCATAACCAACAGTCACAACCTCTTCAAGACCAATGGCATCTTCTTCCATCACAACAGAAAGCTGTGTTAATCCAATAACTGAAACCAACTGGGTTTTCATCCCCACAAAAGAGAATTGTAAATTTTCTGTTGATTCAGGAACCTTGAACTGGAACTTACCTTCAGCGTCAGATATGGTTCCGATAGTGGTACCCTCCACCATTATTGTAACACCGGGAAGGGATTGGCCGTATTCGTCAGTTACTGTTCCAGAAATCTCTTTTTCCTGCTGCTGAACGTTTAAATTCTTAAGTGTTTGGTCCAACATTTTTTCCGGGCTTAAAATAATTTGCCGGTCATATACAACATACCGTATATCGGTATCGGCGAACAGATGATCCAGAATGGTTCCTACAGGCTTATCCTTAGCCCTGATGTTTACTTTTCTATCTACGTCAACAAGTTTGTTACTATATAGAAAGTAAAATTCACTCTGGTTCTCTATATCCAGAAGCACATCATTCACAGAAATTTCTCTTTGATCTATAGATAATTTTGTTTCCTGTGAATAAGAATTATCGGCATATAAGTATATTATACCGGCAAAGAATAAGAACACTGAGATTTTCATAATCCTAAATGTTTTTAACAACCAGAAAGGAAGTCTATTCCTCTCATGGTATAAATGATTATTTTTCATACTTTTGTAAAGTTTTGGGTTTAATAACTGGTCTTACCGTCTGGTTAGACATTAATAAAATTTGAATCCAAAAAAATGCGGGGGAGTGTAGCAGCACTTTCCCGTTTTTTGTTTTAATCCTAGCATGTTTTTTCCATAAGCAAAAAGTTTTAAGTTAATAATTTAAGGGTCAATCAATTTTAAAATGTTTTGTCACTAATTACATATTTGGTTGTGGAAATTCTTCCATTTTCTTGTTTTTTTGAAGGAATTACTTCATATGACAATCCTGAAGCAACAGACAAATATTCCAATACCTGTATAATGGTTTCATCTTCGATGGTCAGGGTATAAGGCACCTGCGGCAAATTCCCAACACCTACAATTTCTATTTCAGTATTGTACCAGCGTTCAAGACGATTGAAAATAAAATCCAGTGTATTGTTTCTAAAAATTAACCTGCCATCTTTCCAGGAGGTAAATTGGTCTGTATTTACATTACTTATTCCAGCTGTTCCTGTTTCTTTTTGGAATACTATCTGTTCTTTCGGTTCAAGAAAGCAGAGCCGCGAAATATTCTTTCCAGAACCCGGATTTTCAACAGAGATTCTCCCTTCTTCCAGTGTTACTGAAATATTTTTTTCGTCAGGATAAGCCATTACGTTAAAGCTGGTGCCAATTACATTTAAATCCAATCCTTCAGTTTTTATCAAAAAAGGATGTAAGCGGTCAGGTTTTACATCAAAGTATGCCTCACCTGTAAGTATTGCCTGCCGGTTTTTACAAGAAAATGATTGAGGATACTTAAGGGTACTACCTGAATTCAACCACACTACTGTACCATCAGGCAAAACTGTACGAAGTTTAGAACCAGGGGCGACGCTAAGCTCTGTATATAAACCATCATTTGTAACTATATTTATCTTTTCATGAACAAAAAGGATACTTGTAACCAGCAGGGGAAGTATCAATACAACAGCTACTCTTAAAAAAATTCTATAAATCCGGGTCCTTTTTTGCAAACTGAAAACTTCCGACTCTCTGTCAATATTTATTCGATGATGGATTTTATCAAGCGTTGGCGCAAGATTTACTCCTGCCTCCTGTTTTTTTTCTTTTTCAATATCCCTGTACCACAGCTTTCTTAGGGTCTGGAAAAGTATCATTCGGTATGAAGGGTCATTAAACCATTGAATTACTGTTGTAGCTTCATCATAATTACAAGTATCCTCTACAAATTTATCAATCAGTTTATGATTTTCCTCCGGATTCTTTTCTTTGTCTTTCATTCTTGTATTGTACTCAACAAATTCTAACTAACATGTTTTTTGGTAATAACTAAACCAAAATGTAGGTGGCTTTGGATATGCCACCTACAAATTGACTCTTGGCGCATAGTGTAAACTACACATCTCTACCCATAATTATTAACCTAATGTATGTAATACGTAGAACCTGGAGCTACCCCCCAAAGAAAAATAAAAAATAAAAAAATGATATCTTATCTACCTGATATACATAAACTTGTCACAATTAGAACATTTGATCATTAGATTGTGTTAAAAGAATCAACAATATAAAAATTAGTTTCAGGGGACCTCTAATAATTCCTTTCTTTCAAGAAACAAGGATAATGAATAAGATG
>JAOZKQ010000612.1 GCA_029935275.1 Bacteroidales bacterium
CCCGAGGGAGTTTATATCAATGCTTTTCTGGAAAGAAGTGAGTTAATTAACAAAACAACAATGACTGTTGCCGAAAATCTGATTTTTGGATTTTTAATCGTCATGTTTGTTGTAATCCTTCTTCTTGGTAATTTTCGTTCCGGGTTAATCATTGCTACCGTGATCCCCCTGAGCCTGCTTTTTACCATCTCATTAATGAACATTTTTCATATTGATGCAAACCTGATGAGCCTTGGGGCAATTGATTTTGGTATTATCATAGATGGTGCCGTAATTATTGTAGAGTTTATTGCTTTCCAGATAACCATAAACTACCAGAAACTGGTGAACCTTGCAGGTAAGGAAAAACAGGAATTGATTGACAAGATTACTTTTACAAGTACCAATAAGATGATGAACTCTGCAATATTTGGGCAATTAATTATCATCATTGTATTTATTCCCATTCTTTCCTTAAGTGGTGTTGAGGGTAAAATGTTTAAACCAATGGCAATGACCTTCTCATTTGCCCTTACCGGAGCCATGATTATGGGCCTCACTTATGTACCGGTCATTTCTTCCCTCTTTTTAAAACCCGAAAAAATGGGAGGAAACTTTTCTGCCTCTTTCATGAACTGGTTGAAAAAACTGTATATACCAAGCATAAAATACGCATTAAAACACAAAGTACTTACCATTAGTTTAGCACTGGTATTGTTACTTTCATCCTTTGTTCTATTTAGTAATATCGGGGGAGAATTTGTCCCTACTTTAGATGAAGGAGACTTTGTAATTCAGCCGGTCTTAAAAACAGGAACCTCCCTGAGTAAAACCATTGAATTGTCAACAAGAATGGAGTCAATCCTTCTTGATAAGTTTCCCGAAGTTGAACAGGTGATCAGTCGTATTGGAGCAGCGGAAGTTCCAACTGATCCCATGTCTATGGAAGAAACTGATATGATTATTAAGCTCAAACCCATAAAAGAATGGGCTTCAGGATACACAAAAGATGAATTAGCAGATAAATTCAAAGAAGCCTTGTCGGTAATTCCCGGGGTAGAATATGAATTTACCCAACCTATTGAAATGCGTTTCAACGAATTGATTACCGGTGTCCGGACAGATGTTGCTATTAAAATCTTTGGAGAGGATTTAGGTTTATTGAGCCAAAAAGCACAGGAAATAAAAGTGTTGATTGGAAATGTTGAAGGAGCATCTGATATTACCGTTGAAAAAATTGAAGGTCTTCCTCAAATGAGTGTAAAATATGACCGGAGTAAGCTGGCAAAATACGGGGTTTCAGTAAAAGAATTAAATCAAATGGTGTCCCTGGCATTTGCCGGAATGATTGCAGGAAGTATTTTTGAAGGAGAAAAACGTTTTGACCTGGTCGTACGCCTGAACAAAGATTTCCGAAAAGATATCCGTAATCTTCAACAGCTTTATGTCAGCCTACCCAACGGTGAATCGGTCCCTCTGGCAGAAATGGCTGATATTAAATATACAACAGGGCCTGCAAAAATTTCAAGAGATGACACAAAACGGAGGATCGTGGTTGGTATTAATGTTCGCAACAGGGACCTTGAATCGGTTGTTACTGATGTACAGGAATTAATTAACTCTAAAATAAATTTACCGGCCGGATACTATATTTCATATGGTGGGCAATTTGAGAACCTGCGATCAGCCAAAAAGAGATTATTACTTGCAGTACCTGTCGCCCTCTTATTAATTTTTATT
>JAOZKQ010000136.1 GCA_029935275.1 Bacteroidales bacterium
ATAATCTTTATAAACACCCCAGGAATAATAATCGCCCGGTAAAGGGTTCTCAAGGGCAAAGAGTCCAATATGAAAGAGTTGTTTGTCCTGATCATCAACATAAAACTGTATGGAGTCAATATTGGGCATTCTTGGCATTGTAGATATAGCCTCATAAATTTGGTTTTCTGTTTCAACTTTTAATTTGTATTCCTTCCCTGGTATTCCGGCAAAGGAAATGGTTGATACGTATAACCCTGACCTGATTGGGGTAAAAGTATATTCAAAGTCTGAATCCAGTATTGTTACAATGGCACCTGTTACCGGTTCCATAGGTATTGAGTCATAATAAGCACTGGTTTTACTTATTTTAACAAACTGGTTCCGGAAGGTGGATGAAACGACACCCTCAATTACAATTTTAGTTTCTCCTTCATCCAGTTCTAAATCAATTTTCTCAGAACATTTCCAGATTAAAGGAATGATAAGAATGAATATAAGGTATTTATAGATTTTCATTTATCAGAATTTAAAATTATAGCTTATCGAAGGAACAATTGAGAATAAATAAAGCTTATATGCCTCTGTTACTAATGGATTATTCTCATCGGATTTAAAATAAACAATCCATGTATTTTTCCTGTTATATGCATTGTAAATTGCAAAGTTCCATTCCCCGTAAAACTTTTTTCCCGGACGCACTTTCCCTTTCCTTGTCGCACTTAAATCCAATCGATGATAGGGTGGGAGCCGATAAGCATTTCGTTCAGAATACATGGGTAAAATAACATTTCCGAACTCGTATTTGCCAACCGGCAGAGTAGTTGGTGAACCACTTAAAAATATCCATAGAGCTGAGAATTCCCATTTATTACCCGTATCGTATGAAAGCAGAAGTGACAGGTCATGCCTGCGATCATTATTTGCCGGAAAAGCTTGTCCGTTATTAATATCAGGAAATACCTTAGTTACCTTTGACAGAGTGTAGCTAATAAGTCCCTGCCAGTTACCTGTCTTTTTTTGTATAAGAAATTCCAATCCATAGGCTTCAGCTTTTCCGAATCTGAGTTCTCCTTCTAATTCAGGATTTAGTATGATATCAGCATGATCTTTATAGTCCAGTTGATTCCCGAGTCTTTTATAATATCCTTCGATTGAGAACTTTATTGCTTTCCCTAAAACATATTTTTGGTAACCAAGTGCAAATTGATCGGCAAACTGGGGCTTTATGTTTGGCCCGGAGGGTAGCCAGATGTCTAATGGTGTACCGGTGGTAGTATTAGAGATTAGGTGGAGAAATTGTACCATATGTGAATAGCCGGCTTTTATTACAGCATGGCCGGGCAAAACATAATTCAGGCTGATTCTGGGTTCAAATCCGGCATACTGATTGTATACTTCGCCTTTAGCATAATAGCTTGAATCAATTTTATTGAAGTTTTCATCAAAATTATATACTGTAGCTTCTCCAATATTTTGGAAAAGAGAGGCTCTTAAACCATAAGATACAGACAGGTTTGAGCTAATTGTCTGATCGTTTCCTATGTAAACCGAATGTTCCAGGATGTTATTACTGGGTACGGCAAAGTTATTGAAAATGGAGGAATCACTTGCAGATATAGTATATCCAGGATTAAAATGCTGGTAAGAGGAGGAAAGTCCAAAGGTGATTGTGTTCTTTGGGTTCAGGTACCAGGTAAAATCATATTTAATTTTCAGGTCAGCAAGGGATGAATTCCATTCTACACCCGAAAGATTACTTGTTTGTCCTAATCTGTAGCTATAACTACTGGCTATTACAGAAAGATTTGAGAATAATTTTGGGGAAAAAATATGATTCCACCTAAATGTACCACTAATGTTTCCCCAGGTAACATAATAATCATTTTTGTACTTAAAAACATCCCTGCCTAAATACCCTGAAAGGAAAAACTTATTTTTTTCGTTTAATTGATAATTCGCTTTTATATAAGAATCAAAAAAGTAAATTCTATTATCCCTGACCTCCTCATTTTTCAGCAGGGGTAAGAAAATATCGGCATAGGACCTTCTTCCTGAGATTAGAATACTCCCTTTCCCTTTAAAAACAGGTATTTCAAGGCTAAGCCTGCTTGCGATGGTCCCTATTCCACCATAACCGGTAAATTGGGACTTATTACCATCTTTCAGGTTTACCTCAAGTAATGAAGATAAGCGGCCACCATATTTAGCAGGGAAAATTCCTTTATAAATTTGAGTGCTTTTCAGTATATCAGAATTAAAAATAGAAAAGAAGCCGAGCAGGTGTGAGGGGTTATAGATGGTTGCTTCATCCAGAATAATAAGGTTTTGGTCATAATTACCCCCTCTTACATTAAAGTTTGATAAACCTTCTCCGGTAGCCTGTATGCCCGGAAGTAGTTGAATAGCTTTGATCAGGTCTGACTCTCCGGATAATGAGGGGATTTTCTTTAAATCCTGATTATTGATTTGGATCATTCCCATTCTAAGTGAGGCAATTTCCTGATCGTATTCCTTTGAGCTTACCTGAACACTTTCTAATGTATTCAGTTTGGGTTTCAGAATGATATTTTGAAAAATATCTGATGTAAGGGTCACTTCCAGAGAATCAGTTTCGAAAGCTATAAATGAAAAGTACAGTATGTGTTTTCCTTCCTTTAAACTAATGGAATAATATCCATAAGTATTGGATGTAGTACCAGCAAGCTGTCCCCTGGTGAAAATATTTGCTCCAATAAGTACTTCTCCTTTGTCATCCCTGATGTGTCCGCTTATTGTGAAGGTTTTTGACCTGCCTGCAGTATTTTGTGGATAAGCCTGAAACGAAAAACAGAATAAAAAGATAAGCAATACCTTTTTTTTATGTTTTAATAGTGCTTTCATCCGGACTGGTTATTTTTACATAGTTATTTTTAGTATTTCAAAATATTGTTAACACTAAAAGTAATTGGCTATGTTTGTTTTTTCTTCTTAATAAGTAAAGCTACAATGGTGTAAAGAAAAATAAGTGCTGCGAAGAAGGATAAAATCCGGGAAATGAAATTTCCATGTTTTACATAATATGTAATTTTTTCATTTGAATTAATGACTCCTTTAATCACAGCAGGTTCCCACCAGTTGGTGGCTTGTAATATTTCACCTTTCTGGTTAATAAAACAAGAGATTCCTGTATTTGCTGATCTTGCAAAACTACGTCTGGTCTCGATAGCCCGTAAACTTGAATATGTAAGGTGCTGCTTATAACCGGGTGTGTTCCCCCACCAGCCATCATTGGTTATGACAAATAAAATATTTGCCCCTTTTTTTATGTAATCGGTAACAAATTCACCATAAATAGATTCATAACATATTAATGTGCCTACTTTTGCAGGTCCCTGAGGGTCATTTAGCGTACTTCTTTCTTTTTGTGTTCCATAACTCCCGGTTGATCCGCCAATATTTATTATGAGCTTTTCCAAACTTTTGATTATTTTTAGTGAGGGCATTTTTTCCACTCCAATCACTAATTTCGATTTGTGATAAACCTGATATTTATTTGTTTTGTCAACCTGGACACTTGCATTATAAGAATCCCACCAGGCATCGGCATCCCTGAATTGCCTGGCTGTAACCGTTGGTTGGCTAACTTTGCCATAATTGTACATTGATTGTATTCCAAGAATAAATTTTGCTTTAGGATATTGATTTACAAAATCCTTGATTTGAAGGATGTAAGGGTTTATTCCCAGGCTGTTTTCCCACATATTGTTATCTAATGCAGTTTCCGGACCAACTATATACTCAGTTTCCGGCCCGGTCATAGAGTCCGCCAGCCTTAATATAATATCTAATTGTTCCTGGGTTGAGAGCCCTCCAAATTTCTCATTATAAGGATCAATATTTGGCTGAACTATTACAATCTCATAAGGGTTTTTTGTTTCTGTATACGTATAAAACCTGATAAGTGAGTAAGAGATTGGCAGAAATATAAGAATTATTAAAAAGACAAGTTCTAATACTTTTTTTCTTAGTGTTCCCAGGTGGACATACCCTGAAATAATAAGCAATAGTAAAATATTAATGGACAGGATCCAGGGTGTAGCACTGAGTGAACCGGTAAGTTCAAACCATTGAATCAGCTTTATGTCTTTTGCTAATCCGTTTCCAATATTAAGCCAGGGCCAGGATACGGTAACATGCATGTAAAGGTATTCAAAGCTTGTCCAGTAAACTACAAGACTAAAATATCCAATTCGGTTTCCCAGGGCACGGTGGGTAATATGGAAAAGCCAGAATACTATGGCCATGAAGAGTGAATTTAAAACGAATGCTACAATTGCACCTGCCATTGTAGCATTTACTATCCAATAGGTAGTCGCCAGGTTCCAGATTAAGAAAACTATGTAAGCATATAAGAATGCTACAACTGAACGGTTTTTTTCCTTGTTTTCATAATAATATCGTTCAATTACTAAAAGAGGGATAAATGCAATAAGCAGGATTATCCCTGAAAAACCAGTGTTCCAGGGTAAAATTAAAAGCAATGCACTTAGACCTGCAAGAATAAAGCGATGACTTTTTTTTAATGCGCCCATAAGCTAAAATATTTTTTAATGGTCTGTCAATTACGTACTTAAACTTACAAAACCATTGGTTCTAAACATCAATTAATTTTTTCTTATTTACAAGGGAAATGCCAATAAGGATAACAATAATCCAAAGAATATCTTCAACCATAATTTTCTCACCATCAGAAATTCCCCAAAAGATAGCAAAAACCGGAATAATATATGTGACCGATGAAGCAAAGATAGCGGTTGTATATTTAATAAGAATATTAAACAGGACTACGGCAAATACTGAGCCGAAAAGAGAAAGTATTACAATATAACCAAAGCTTTCCATGGCCTCAGGTTGTGAAAAGCTTTCATTCAAATTGATAAATAGCAGATTTATACCCGCAAAAGGCCCAATAAAAAGGAAAGATAAGGCGGCGATACTTACTCCATCAAGGTTTTTTAGATTAAATTTTATTTCATTAATAGTTAATCCATAACAAATTGTAGCTGCCACAACAAATAAGGCATAACCACCAGTTGTCATATTAAATCCTCCTGAACCCCCCTTATAGATAAGGCCTACTGCACCAATAAATCCCAGAAATAATCCAATAATATTTATGAATTTAACATGACTTTTATAGAAAAAGAGTCCAATTATAAGTGTGAATAAGGGGGCAAGGGAATTTAAAATTCCAGCTAATGAACTGTCAATTTGAGTTTGTGCTTTAGCAAAAAGAAAAGCAGGAATGGCATTGCCAATAATACCAACAATCAATAAAGATTTTAAATTAGCTTTATTTATTTTTTTTATTCTGGTAATAATAATAGGGAAAAAGAAGAGAAAAGTCAGAAATATGCGGAGGGATGCCACCTGGTTATTAGAGAAAGACAGGAGTGCCTTTTTCATGAGTATAAAAGAAGTTCCCCAGGTAAGGGCAATAATGAATAAGATGGCCCATTGCCATTGCTTTTTTCTTAAGTCCATTTTGTTATTTGATTTTAGCAAAGATAAATAAATTCCATAGTTTGGAAGAAAACTTTCTATTTTGGAATAAATTTAGATTGAATTCTGATAACTTTGTAGAAACACTTGTTTCCATTTAATTATGTTTTGTTATGAGAGAATATGAAATATTTGTAGGGGGTGAATTTGTTTCTACCAAAAAATCACTGGATGTTTTAAATCCTTTTACAGGAAACTGTTTCGCAAAAACATTTCTGGCAGGGCAGGAAGAGTTGGAGAAGGCCATACTGGCTGCTAAAAGTGTAGAGGAAGAAATGAAATCTATGCCGGTATATAAAAAATACGAATCTTTATTAAGCATCTCTAATGAATTAAAGAGAAAGCGCGCATATCTGGCTGAAACTTTGTCCCGGGAATCAGGAAAACCAATCAGGTATGCACTGGGTGAGATTGACAGGGCTGCTCAAACATTTCTTGTAGCTGCTGAAGAATGTA
>JAOZKQ010000613.1 GCA_029935275.1 Bacteroidales bacterium
TTAATACCCCGGGCTTAGAATATATTATGTATTTTCGCAGCTTCAGATTTTCATATACCCTGTATGCAAAAGCAAGGAAGCCTGTTTCCAGTAGATAAAGCCCTGATCATATATATACTTATTACCAGTATAATAATGGTATTTGGAGCCATTAATGGACAGGAGAAAATTACCATTCATTTCCTTGCCAGAATCGTAGTAATCCTGTTTATATACACTTTGGCTTACCTTGATAAGAAACCAGTAGGCTCAAATACTCTGTATAAAATTATTAGAAATTTTTATCCCCTTGCCCTCCTGCCCTCCATTTATAAAGAAACAGGATACCTGAATAATACTTTTTTTGATTATTTTGATCCTTTCTTTGTCGATCTTGAATTTCAATTATGGCATACTCAGCCAAGCTTGATGTTTTCTGAATTATTTCCTCAACAATGGTTCAGTGAATTGATGCATTTAGGCTACTTCTCTTTTTATTTCTTGATCTTTGGTCTGATTATTTCCCTCTATCAAAAAGATAAAGCTAAGGGGATCAGGGTTATTGCATTAATCATGATCTCTTTTTTATTATATTATCTGATCTTCATTATTTTCCCGGTAGAAGGCCCTCTGTTTTATTTTTCGCCAGAAGAATTAAACATGAATGGGCATGGAATTTTCTATAAGCTTGTACATTTAGCCCAGGATATTGGAGAAACCCAAACTGCTGCCTTTCCAAGTTCTCATGTTGGTATGTCCTTAATTGTTTTGTACCTCTCATACAAGTATGCCAGGCAACTATTCCCTATAATTCTGGTTCTCTGCCTGCTTTTATGGCCGGCAACAGTTTATATTAAAGCACATTATTTGGTTGATGTTATTGGCGGTTTTATTTCAGCACCTATTATACTGGCTGCTGCTGCTTGGACAGAAAAAAAATTATCCACATAATATCACTCAAAACATGCTTTTTTAAAACACATTAAGGACTTGCATCATAAGTTTAGAGAATTGCTCTTGTCTTATTATCTTTACAAGAAAAAATTAAAGAGAAGATTCTCATGATAAATAAATCTAACTCCATCGGTATTGCTATAATCCTTATTGTATTTATTTCCTGCAAACCAACAAGCAAGCCGCCCAATATTGTTAAAGAGCCTACCGAATGGAACCATACATGGATTGTACACACTGATAAAGATGACCTCCCCAAAGTATTGATCATTGGAGATTCTCATGCGGAAAGATATTACCCAAAGATAAGTATAGAACTTGAAGGGATTGCTTACTGTAGTAAACATACTACATCCCAGTCACTGGGTGATCCTTTTCTCCTCAGGGAAGTTGAATTGCTACTGTCTCAGTTTCATTTTGATGTGATTACATTCAATAACGGTTTACATGGTAAAGGCTATACGGAAAAGGAATATGAAAAATCAATTTCGGAAATGATTCAATTATTAGAATATCATAAAAATACCAGTATTATATGGGTGAACACTACTCCTGTAAGAAATAAAAATGACCTTCATAATATAAACGATTTTACAAAAAGGGTGGATGTTAGAAATGATATGGTTAAAAAATACACCGACAAAAATAATATCCCTCTGGTTGACTTCTATTCCATTGGGATATTACATCCTGAATTTTACACTAATGACGGTGTTCATTTTAATGGAAAAGGAGTACAGGCAGAAGCAAAAATGCTATCAGATAAAATCAAAGA
>JAOZKQ010000614.1 GCA_029935275.1 Bacteroidales bacterium
GTTTATTTAATAATTCAGGAATCTTTAAGGGAAGCATAAATATAATAAAACCAAGGGCAAAGGCCAGGGTATTCAGGTTCAGCAATGGCTTGAGGTTACTTCGGATTCCCTTTTTTCTTTTATCCTGTAAAATAAGGATACCAACTGTCCACATAAAAATGCTGGAAACCAGATGGAACAGTATCGCATAATACAAACCTTCCCCTCCTGGATAAAGTACGTTAATAAGAGGAAAACCAAGATAAACAATATTCCCAAACATGGTATGCACAATATGTATAGAAGCGATTTTTTTAGGCAAGTGAAGCATTTTTGATGAAAAATAGCCACTTAGCCACATGAAACCAGTCATTATGATTGAAAAAACAAGTACGAACAGGCTGCTTTTCAAAAGTCCTTCCCTAAGCTCCATATTAGAAATTCCTGTAAGAATCAACAATGGTAGGGTAATATTAAAAATAATCCCGGCAAGCCCGTCTTTCAGGCTTTCGTTGATCACCTTAAAATAACTGGCAAGTATGCCTATCAGCACCAGTATCCCGAGAACAAACAATTGATCAAAAAATACGTTTAATTCCATAAGGGCACTTCTAAAAACTCATTAGCAAACAAAGATAATAAATCAACAAAACTTTCGCTATAATAGATAATTTGCACTTTGAAATATTGTGGCAAACTTTTTGTAATTTTACGACATGACTGAAGAGCTATTCGCAAAGAAGAATATTTATGGTATTTTAGGAACGATCATTGTCCATTTGATCGTGGCTATACTATTTTTGCTTGTGAAATTATCTTCTGATTTCAAAAATACGGATGATGGAATATTAATTGATCTGGAGTCTCTTCAGGATGAAGTAACTGAGCTCCAGAAGAAGGTAGAACAGGCTGAAAATAATGAAGATAATGCATTTGATGATTTTCA
The DNA here is from genome assembly GCA_029935275.1 of Bacteroidales bacterium. Lineage (GTDB taxonomy): Bacteria > Bacteroidota > Bacteroidia > Bacteroidales > VadinHA17 > JANTGF01. The sequence goes on from JAOZKQ010000614.1 coordinate 926, forward strand.
TGATATTGCAGTGAATGAAGCCAGCCAATCGGATGTGGATTTTGATATTAATGAATATATTGACGCGGTTAAGGATGAAATGATAAAGGAAGGTGAATTATCTGAAGATAACTTTATTGACCGGGCTAAAGAAGCACAAAATGCAGAAGGCGATTTGCAATATATGGAGGAAAAAACTGATGTTAATGAAAATCAGGATGATAATACAATTGCCAAAATGGAAGATAATTACCGGGGGCCTACCCGAATTTTCTATGATCTGAAAGACTGGACCAGGAATGAGCTACCCATTCCTATCTACAAATGCCCGGATGGAGGTAGTGTAACTGTAGAGATTACAGTTGACCCTTATGGTAAAGTCATTTATGCTGTTGTTAAGGCTGTGGAAAGCAATACCAATGATTATTGCCTGAAGAACGCTGCCCTAAAGGCAGCTAAAAAATCAACATTCACCTACAATAAAGATTCCCCATCGAAACAAAAAGGAACCATCACCTATATTTTCACTTCCCAATAAAAGGCCACAGGGGAAAATAGAAAAGTCGAAAGATGCGAAATATTTGTAGATAAAATTCCCCATTTCATTAAAAGGTGCAGCGCACCGTAATATTCCCTTTATTATCTTAGGCTTAAGCATTGTTATTCCCTCCTTATTTCATTCCGGCGCTGCTTAGCTTTAGCTTTTCTGTCTGGCACTCCACTGCGCCGATACTTTTTTTTACTTTTATCCCGGGTTTAGGTATTGAAGCCTTTCAGGCTAAAAAATGCAAAACTTTATGTACA
>JAOZKQ010000615.1 GCA_029935275.1 Bacteroidales bacterium
CAATTTCCAGTGCCACAGGATCCCCTGTATTTGCAGCTTCAAAAACTGTTTTGGCGGTAATATCCTTTATTAGATCTCCGGAAGGACAAAAATCCGGAGTTTCACCTGCTTTAAGTTTATCAGAAACCATACTTTTTGCTAATTGGGCAATTCCTCCCCCGCTGCAAAAGCCTTCAAAAGAACCTGCTTTCCCAAAGCCAACCGGACCATCTTCGGCCATTCTTATATGCCCAACTTCCCCTCCTAAATCATTTGTTCCGGTATAAAGTCTGCCGTCCAGTATCAGGCCGGCCCCCATTCCGGTTCCAAAAGTAAGAAAGGCCATATTTCTTGTGCCCACACCGGCACCCATCATCCACTCAGCAAGCGCACTGGCATTTGCATCATTCTGGACTTCAACCTCAACATTAAATTCTTCTTTGAATATATCAACAATAGGAACGGAGTCCCATCCGGGTAAATTTGGGGGAGAATAGATCATCCCTTTTTTGGAATCAAGTGGGCCTCCACTGCTGATACCTATTTTTTCAAGCTTAGCCTGATCATATTTTTCGAACAGTTTGTAAGTATGGACTTTAAATTCATTAAGAATTTCCTGATATCCTCTTTCCGTGATTGTAGGGAATTCTATTTTTTCATAAATGTTAAAATCCTGATCACCTAATACCACACTACATTTTGTTCCCCCGATATTAAAACCCAGGAAATACTTTTGGATTTGATCTATATGAACCTTTGACCCCATTTTAATAGCAATATTTATTTAAACATAAGATTTAGAATAGCTTCAGGCTGTGAGAAATCAGGGGCAATTAAGTGAGCTCCGGATTTAATGAGCCTGGTTCTTTTTTCAGGATTTAAGTCATAGCGACGAACTTCATCACTTGCAATTCCAATAGCTAGCCCATCAACCCTTACGCACTCTTTTATTTCAACAGGGCCATCACCAAAAACAACAAGTTCTTCGCCTTTAAGATTATGTTTTGCAATGATATTTTCAAGTACCATCTTTTTTGAGTACTTATTGATGTCACCCACAGATCCATGAATCTCCCCATCAAATAAATCTGCATAACCAAGTGCTTTGGCTTCATTCAGCACATCCTCAATATCTGTACCGCTGGCCAGATACATCTTCACGCCTTTTTCTTTTATATATTTCAGAAAATCAACTGCCCCTTTAAGGGTATAATCTTCTACTGATATTTGTCCTGAGCTTAGTTTTTCTAACCGTTTATTAACCACTTGCATCAGGGCCTCATTATAAATAGCTTTATAACCGGCTTTATCCAGTATTTCCTCTTTTGGTACAAAATTAAATTCTTCTACCATATTTACGAGGCCTTCCATTTGAACAATTGTCTGGATACCTGTGGACATATCAATAAAATCAAGAACCTGCTTCCTGACATCCTGAAAAATACCACTATCCACTGTGTCATATTGTTCTCCCAGAATTGCTTTTATCATAACCGGTTCCATGACCTCTTCCCAACCCTGTCTTAATGTGCTGATGGTACCATCATGGTCAAACAGAACGTGTTTTGTTTTCCCCATTCTTGACAGCACCTCTTTCTGGCAGATCTCTATTTCTGTATCGGGTAAATACTGTGCCTGCCTGATATCAGATGCAAGTTCGGGCTTGTAATTGAAATCTGCATTTTCACTGAGTGCAATGATTTCATCACCTGTTGCTGTACCTGTTG
>JAOZKQ010000137.1 GCA_029935275.1 Bacteroidales bacterium
TTACACCTACTAATGATTCCCCTGCATTAGCAAACTGTGTGTAATTATGGTCACCAGTAGTGATCTGCTTAATTTTATGGCTCTTCAGATCCATTTTATAAAGCTGGAAACTTGCTTTGATCCCACTTATAAAAAATAGTTCGTTTCCATTTTCACCCCAGCTAATTGAAGAAACATCCTGATCAAAATCCGGAGTAAGGTATTCTCTTTCCCCGGTAGGAATATGATAAATGAATAATCTGTTTTTGTCAGCCTCATAACCCGGAGTTTCCATGCTCTCGTATGCTATTGTCTTACTATCAGGAGAAAATACCGGATATTTATCATATCCAGGATTATCTTTGGTAATATTCAATGTACTACCATCTTTAACATTATAAAGATAAATATCTGAATTTGTGCTCACTGCATAATCAGCCCCCTTTAACTTTTTACAGGTATAGGCAATATAATTCCCATCATTACTCCAGCTTATCTCAGAATCATCAAAATAGGCCGAAAGGGGTGCATCAAAGGCCTCTCCTTCCAGTATATCCTTACCTTCTCCTGGCTTTCCATCTCTATAATCAGCAACAAAAATATGACTATAAGCATAATCTTGCCAGTGGTTCCAGTGCCGGTACATTAGATCATCAATTATCCTGACACTTGACTCAGGAAGATCCGGATAAATTTCCTGTGGTGTAGGATCCATCTTTACATCTTTGATATAATAAATCATTTCCCCGTCAGGTGAATATTCAAAACCATTAATTCCTCCCTCAATTTCCGTAACTTTGACAGGATCATTTCCCTTTACAGGCAACTCCCAGATTTGCACAGAACCTGATTTGTCAGACAAAAAACCAATTTTATCTCCATCGGGACTCCAACGGGGATGAAAAGCACTCATATCTGTTACTAAAGACATTTCACCTCCTTCAACCGGAAGATAATACAGATTAGTCTTACTTTTATTCGTCTTGTAATCAAATTTAGTAATAGTGGTAAGGATAGTAGTTTTGTCAGGAGAAAGCCTGATTCCTCCTAATCTTGAAAATTTCCATAAAATTTCAGGTGTCATTCTGCCACCTGCAATTTCCTCAGCAGTAAGCTTATTTGAGAAATCAGCATTCTCGCTATCCTCTTTTGGAGGAGTAGTTTGGGTACAGGAAAAAAGAAGCGTACCAAGAAATAAAAGAAATGTAACTTTTTTCATCTGTTTATTTTTAAATTTTAATAATAAATTGCGACTACTCAATTTTATCCAGCAGACCTAAACATTATAAAACCGGAAATTCAGCAAGCTGCTCCCCGGTTTTTAAAATCATTTCTCGAACAGATTCATTCTTCTCAGAATCAGGAAGTTCCCAGTATCTTAGATTTTAACTCCTCCAATAATTCCTGGTTATCATCGAGTATCTGTTTCACTCCTTCCCTTCCCTGTCCCAGTTTTGTATCTCCATAACTAAACCATGAACCACTTTTCTTAATTACTCCATTTTCTACCCCCAGGTCTATGATTTCACCTGTTAAAGAGATCCCTGTTCCAAAAATAATATCAAATTCAGCTTTTCTGAATGGTGGAGCAAGCTTATTCTTAACTACCTTTACTCTGGTACGGTTCCCTTTCACAGTATCTCCGTCTTTTATTTGTCCGATCCTGCGAATATCTAATCTAACAGATGAATAGAATTTGAGTGCATTCCCCCCGGTGGTAGTTTCCGGATTACCAAACATTACACCAATTTTCTCCCGTAATTGATTGATGAAAATCAAGGTTGTATTGGTCCTGCTAATATTTGCTGTTAACTTCCTTAATGCTTTGGACATAAGCCTGGCCTGTAGCCCCATACTGGAATCTCCCATTTCACCTTCAATTTCAGCTCTGGGTGTAAGTGCAGCTACCGAATCAATAACAACAATATCAATCGCCCCGGAACGGATCAGGTGATCAGTAATTTCCAGGGCCTGCTCTCCATTATCAGGTTGTGAAATCAAAAGATTCTCAATATCTACACCAAGATTTTCAGCATAAAACCTGTCAAAGGCATGTTCTGCATCAATAAACGCAGCAATTCCTCCTGCTTTTTGAGCTTCAGCTATGGCATGCAATGCCAGGGTTGTTTTCCCTGAAGATTCCGGCCCATAAATCTCTACTACCCTACCCCGTGGATAACCCATAATCCCTAAAGCCTGATCCAGTGAAATTGAACCACTGGAAATAGAGGGAATATCTTCAACGACCTGATCACCCAGAGTCATGATCGATCCCCGGCCAAAGTCCTTGACAATTTTATCTGTAGTTAATTGTAATGCCTTTAATTTATCCTTATTAATCTCTTTCCTTTCCTTATTCATAAATATATTATTAAAAAATTAAATAATTTCTGACTTCTCAATGTTACTATATGAAAAAACTTTCATCTTTTTAAGCTCACTACATATCCAATGCTGCCAATATCTGGGCTGTATGGTCTTTAGTTTTAACTTTAGGGAATATTTTAAGTATAATCCCATCTTCATCAATTATGAAAGTGGTGCGAAGAACCCCCATAAAGGACCTCCCATACATCTTTTTTTCAGCCCAAACACCATAAGCGATCAAGATCTCTTTTTCCTCATCAGCAATCAAAGGAAACGGCAAATCATACTTTTCTGTAAACTTCTGATGCCGCAATACACTATCAGGGCTTACCCCAAGCAACTCAAAACCCCTGGCTTTCAGCTCATCAAAATGATCCCGAAGGTTACAAGCCTCTGCTGTACAGCCTGGTGTCATATCTTTAGGATAAAAAAACAGAATAAGTTTTTTACCGGAGAAATCTAATAGTTTATAGCTTGAATTATCCTGGGTTATTCCCTCAAATAAGGGAGCTTTATCACCTTCATTTAGTTTCAGCATGGTGTATTTTTAAATATTTTGTGTAAAATTACAAAGTTTGCACTAAAAATAATGAAATAATTACATAACTTTTAATAAGTTTATAAACATTTAAAATTGATTTAATATACCTTAAATGGCTTTTCAGAAACTAAACCAAAATATCTCAGCACAATTCTGCGGGGAACAGTTGAAAAGGCTTTTCATTAAGATGTCCCCCTTTATCCGGAAAGCCACCTTTGTCTTCTTTCTTTTTATCTTCCATTCTTTTAATACAATGGCTCAAAAGGATCAAATTGTAACGAAGAACAAAATACAGGATGACTATTATCAGTTTAGTGAAAAAGCAAGGATTTATCAAGAACGTGCTGATTCAACGCTAAAAATCACCCAGCTGCTAAGGGAAGAACTACTTAAAGAAAAAGAAACAGATAAAAAAGCCCTTTTAGAAAAAAGAATCCTAAAGTCGGAGCAACAACATTCTGAATATCTGAGTAATGCAAATATTTACTATAAAAAAGCTGCCAAATTAAAAAATAATATTGACCTTAGTAATCAGGAAAACCTGATAACAGAAAACAGTACATATAGTGATGCTTTCTATAAATTACCCCCAATTAGCAACTTATTGAGTGCAGGTGAATGGAAGTACCTATATGAACTTGAACCGACTGCTTCAACCGCAAAGAATCTTTTGACAGAAGTTTCTAATTTAAAAAATAAAAAGAATCAATTAACGATTATTTCGAGCACAACCCAAAGTCCCGGGGATAAAGAGAAATTAAGAACCCAGATTGAAAATTTAGATACTGAGATTGAAGAGAAAGAAAATGAAGCTTTTAAAAATCTTCAGGAAGTTTATCTGGGCAAATATGGAGTAAATATGCAGGTTCTCACCAGAATAATAAACCAAACATATTCCGGAGACCTGAAAACAATCCAACATTATAAAACAGATGCTGAAAAAAGCTATAATAAAGCTAAGAATCTCTATAAGAAAGCTAAGGATACTTCAGACAAGGAATCCGAACTTAAACTGTTTGGTGAGTCAAACACATTTGCACTGCTGGCAATAGAAACACAAAAAAGAGCAATGGGAATATACACAGGTACTTTCGGTGAGAACACAATCGACAAACAAGACTACAAACAAAGACCATCAACTACTGTTATATCAAAAAATGAGCCCTCTATTGGTGAGTTACAAGCTTTAAGCGCGCAAACCAAAAAGACAAAAACCCCTGCTGATACGCTTATGCATATTAATCAGTTCAAAATAATTACTGACTCTGTAAAATCTATGAAGCTTAATATATCAATAGATGAACCTTTGCCACAAGGAGTTATTTATAAAATTCAAATTGGCGTTTATAAAAATCTCCAATCTAAAGATTTTTTCAAGGGGATATGGCCTGTTTCAGCAGAAACCATACCATCTTCGCAAAACTTTCGTTTTCTCATAGGAATGTTTTCATTATTCAGCGATGCTCTGGTTGCAACTGATTCTGTTAAGAAAACCGGATTTAAAGATGCATTCATTATTGCATATTATAATCAGAAAAAAACCAGTGTTAAAGAAGCTAGAAATTTTGAAAAACAAACAAGCATTAATATAAACCAACAAACAATTATACCTGACCCTATACACCAGGAAGAACATTCAGTTAATTCAGAAAATGAAATAGTAGTTTTTGCAATCCAGATTGGTGCATTTCATGAAAAAATACCCATCCAAAGGTTAAATGAGCTATATATATATGCAGAAAATGAGGAAATAAACTATTTCCAAAATAAAAAGGGATTATATGTTTATACAATTGGAAATTTTTTTAACTTTGAAAAGGCCGTTTTCTTCAAAAATGGATTAATTGAAAAAGGTCTTTCAGGAGCTTATGTAATTGCATTGAAAGGAGAAAAAAAGATTCCAATTGATGAAGCGATCCCAATGTTGAAATAAAAAGCATTAAACTGTTGAAATGAAAGAAGAATTAGAATTAAATTATAGTTATCTGGTAGATAGAGAAAATCAGAGATTCCTTACACTTCATAATGATGACATACATACTTTTGATTATGTAATTGATGCATTGATTGATGTTTGTAAACACAGTGCTGTTCAGGCAGAACAATGCACTATGCTTATTCATTTTAAAGGGAAATGTGCTGTAAAAGAAGGATCCTTTAAAATACTAAAATCTATGAAAGACCGTCTAATCCAAAAAGAATTAGAAGTAACAATAGACTAAAATAAAACAAAAAACGCATATGTCAGTTACTTTAATTATTTTACTTATTTTACTTGGTATTCTATTATTCTTAATTGAATTCCTGCTTATTCCGGGAGTTGGCGTAGCAGGAATTATTGGGGCTGCCCTTATGATTGGTGGTGTAATTCTTAGCTACACGTATCACGGACTTACAGTTGGAAACCTGGTTTTAGGGTCAACAGTTCTTCTTTCTGTCATATCCCTTGTTATAGTCCTTAAAACAAAAACCTGGAGGAAAGTAATGCTTGAAACAAAAATTGAAAGCAAGGTAGATAATATCAATAAAGGTGACAATAAATTAAAAGTTGGAAACATGGGTAAATCTATCACCAGATTAAATCCAATGGGCAAAATTATGGTTGACGGACAATACTATGAAGCGCAAGCCCTTAATATGCTAATTGAGGAAGATACTCCTATTTATATTACAAAAATTGCAGGAAATAAAATATTTGTTAAACTTAAAAAATAAAAAAAATGGCAGGAACAGGTATTTACATTGTAATTATAGTTGTAGTCCTAATCTTTTTATGGATTATATTTTATTTCATTCCGGTAGGCTTATGGTTTAGAGCTCTGGTATCCGGGGTCCGGATGTCTCTGCTTCAACTTATTTTCATGAGATGGAGAAAGGTACCACCAAGCATTATTGTAAATGCAATGATTGAAGGAACAAAAGCAGGGATATACCTGGAAAGAGATGATCTTGAAGCACATTATCTGGCCGGGGGTCATGTACAACTGGTAGTTCATGCCCTGGTTTCAGCTTCAAAAGCAAATATTGACTTACCTTTCCAGATGGCTACAGCCATTGACCTTGCAG
>JAOZKQ010000616.1 GCA_029935275.1 Bacteroidales bacterium
GTAACAAAGATGCATTTACACCCCCCAGATACCTAAATAAGGGAAGATTAAGATTCGTTGCAGCTGTCCTGGCCACTGCCAATGAGACGCCCAAAATGGCATTCGCTCCAAAATTAGCCTTATTCGGAGTTCCATCCAATTCTATCATTTTATAATCAATTTCCCGTTGTTGCTCCACATGCATACCTTCTATTTCCGGTGCAATCTTATCATTTACATTAGCAACCGCCTTAAGTACGCCTTTCCCGGCATACCTGGACTTATCTCCATCCCTTAATTCAACTGCTTCTTTCTCTCCGGTAGATGCTCCAGAAGGAACTATGGCACTGGCATGAATACCATTTTTCAATATAACTTCAACCTCAACTGTTGGGTTTCCCCGGGAATCCAGCACTTCCTGTGCAATAATTTTTTTAATTCTCATAATGTTCCGTTTTTAATAATTCTTATTGTACCCTATAATTACAAAAGGTATGGTTTTTACAAAATTTTCACAAAGTTAATTAATAAAAGATAAAAAATTTAAAATATTTATCAGTTTCTATTATATTTCAGGATCAGGTCACTCTAAAACAGAAATGAAATTCATGATAAATTATTTTGAGGTGTCGAAATAAAATTAAACAATAAATAAATTACTTATTAGACATGTGCTTTTGAATTACATATTGCCTTTACCTCATTTCTGATTCTATTAAACCGGTTTTGGGTAATTCCAAGACCTTTGATAAGATTTTCATCTTCACATAATTCTTTACACATAATCACATTCTGCTCAATTAATTGCTTTTTCTCTTCTTTCTTCAAACTATACAAACAGGTAATTGGAAATAATCCCGAGATATCTACCCGATTTCTGAGACTTCCGGAAAAAGGATAATCCCAGCTTATCATTTTTAATCCGGCACAAATACCATAATCAATTGCATCTGTTGTAAATTTTGTATTGGTAACAAGTCCTCCTCTAAAATCCGTACTAATTCCTTTAGCACCTCCCTCCTCTTTCATTCTATTTTCAATATCTTCAAACCGGGAATTTATATAAAGAGAGACTTTCACATCACTTTTTCTGCCTGGTAAAGCATGAAACTTACATTCCAACATTAATACCCTATTATCCTTTCTGGCAATCACATCTACCTCATGACTTACACATTTCCCCTTGACAATCACTCCGGTCTGCACCTGATAACCCTGGTATTTTAGCAACTCTCCAACAAATTTCTCAAAAGGGAAACCGGTGGGGCCTAACTCCATAATCGCTTCCTTAAGCCTGTAACGCCCGGCGGCTCCACTTGAAATCTTTTTCAAAGAGGCATATGCACTACGGTAAATTTTCCTCGTCGTTATTCCATCAAATAATTCTTTTTCAATATCCCCAAGAATATGTTCTATATCAGAGATTCCCGCTCCTGATCTTTCCAGAGATAGTTTCAGTTTTTCAGGATCAAATAATATTGACTCCCCTGATTTCTTAATTACATTAATATTCATTTTTTTTCTTTCTATCCTACTTCAATAACTATTGCTAACAAAAACTTATCTACAAGTAATATTTAGTATCCAATGAGATTGAAACTCTTTAGAACCACAAAATACTAATAATAATCAATGATAAACATAATTCAAATATGAATCTATTTCAAATAATTTCATCAGAGGTAAAAATATATTCGGATTTATACATCTTTTTGTATTGTACTT
>JAOZKQ010000617.1 GCA_029935275.1 Bacteroidales bacterium
ATTTTCCCCGCCAGTTCTTCCATAGACATGTAGTTTTTACTCATGAATTTGACCTAATATGACATTTGATTAAAATTCTTAATAATAATTAAATGCTTTTTCAATAAGTGCCCTGGATTTAACCTAAGACCGTATTAAATGCTTCGTCTAAAGTATCCAGGCCTTCAACCAATTGTTCTTCAGTAATATTTAATGGTGGGGCCAGTTTTACTGAGCCACCTCCTGTTCCTACCGGGGCAAAAAGCATCAAACCGTTTTCAATACATACTTTTATAATTTCATAAGCTGTATTATGGTCCGGTTCCGTAGTTCTTGGTTTTGCAACCATTTGGAGTGAAGCAACCAAGCCTTTTGAAGCTGCAAATCCTACCTGATCGGGATATTTATTCCAGATAGCCATAACCCGTTTGTCCATGATTTCTCCCAGTTTTGCAGCATTTTCTGTTAACTTCTCTTTTTTGATGAGTTTGAGATTTGCCAGGGCAGCTGCACTACAAACAGGGTTGCCGGTATGTGTTGAGGTCATTGAACCGGGATCAAATAAATCCATCATTTTGGATGGCCCAATAACAGCTGAAAGAGGGAGGCCCGATGAAATGCCTTTTCCGGCACAAATCAAGTCCGCTTTCACTCCATAGTGTTCGAAACCCCACATTTTACCTGTCCGGCCAATTCCGGACTGAACCTCATCAAATATCAAGACAATTTCATATTTATCACAAAATTCCCTTAACTTTTTCATGTAATCATTTGGCAGAAAAATGGCACTCCCCCCCTGGTAAGTTTCCATACAGAAACCGGCAATATTTTCAGCTTTCACTTTACGTTTTTCCAGAGTTTTTAACAAGGTATCAAAACTTTGGTCCGGACCGCGGAAACCGTCGGGGATAGGTACATTAACCATATCAGGATCCCGGTTAACAATCCAGTCTTTTAGACCTTCGATTCCTCCTGCCAGCTGAGACCCCAGGGTCCTGCCATGAAAATCTTCATCAAAACTTAATATGATATCTTTTTTATTACCATGATTTTTATGGGCATAGTTGCGGGCTATTTTTATTGCTGCTTCCACCGCTTCTGATCCTGTTGTAAGTAGAAATACCTTATCGAAATAGGGTGGGGCAATTTTTTTAATTATATATTTTGCCAGATCTGCCCGTTCTTTATTTGGAAAACAATAACTATGGTGTAGAGACCTTTTGGCTGTTTTAACAATAGCTTTTGTTATCTCCTTGCGCCCATGTCCTGCATTGGTTACAAGTACACCAGATGAAAAATCGAGCCATTTATTGCCATAAGCATCAAAAATGTGCACCCCTTTTGCCTTATCCCATACAATAAGAGGAAGACCTCCCATCGACCTGGGTTCGTAGGTCTTGAGGTCGTTGATTACGTTCTTAGATCTTTGTACCGGAATTTTAGTTTTAATAATCCGGTTTTCAGTTTTAATCTTTTTTACCCTTTTTGGTTCGAATAAATATTCTTTTCCCATTTTTCAAATACTATTTAATAATAAATTCCTGTTTATTGCTGTTTTTAACGGTTTTGGTGTTTTTATAGAAAATGATTGAATGCATAAATGACTAAATACGTAAATGTTTTATTATTCCAGTACAACTGTCTATTATCAGTCATTAATATTTCATTATACCCAGTTCTCTTTTCCCCATCCATTTGCCCCTGGTAAAATCAGGAAATTTAA